>DATBQN010000205.1:0-6912 GCA_036560825.1 Thermoanaerobaculia bacterium | reverse complement strand
CCGTCGAGACGGGCTCCCACCTCCCCTTCGTCCTCGTCACCGGCAACCCCGGCAAGCTCGCCGAGGCGCGCCGGCTGGCGGGCAGCGGTCTCGAAGGCATCGCCCTCGACCTGCCCGAGATCCAGTCGCTCGACCTCGAGGCGGTGCTCCGCGCCAAGGCCGCCGAGGCCTGGCGGCGGCTCGGCCGGCCCCTCGTCGTCGAGGAGGCGGGCCTCGGCCTCGCCGCCCTCAACGGCTTCCCCGGCCCGCTCGTCAAATGGATGCTCGACGCCGTGGGCGCGGAGGGCATCGCGCACGCCGCCGCCGCCCTCGGCGACCCGCGCGCCGTCGCCCGCTGCATGCTCCTGTACGTGGACGGGGAGCGCACCGTCCTCGCCGCCGGCGCCACGGAAGGCCGCCTCGTCCTGCCGCCGCGCGGCGAGCACGGCTTCGGCTGGGACCCGGTCTTCCTCCCCGACGGTCAGCCGGACGGCGGCACGCGGACCTACGGCGAGCTCGCGGGCCTGGAGAAGGACGCCATCTCCCACCGCGGCCGCGCCTGGCGGGCGCTCCTCGAGAGGCTTGCCGGAGGTGGACCGTAGCGCGCAAGGATGGCGCGATGGTATGCGCTTCCAGTTGAAGCCCAGGCCCCAAGGTGGTCGGCGCGACCCCAGCGCGTGGTTCCAGATCCCACGACGGGCGGTGCGGTCCCGGCGTGGTTCTTCAAATTCCACGGTGAAGGGCGCGACCCCAGCGGGGGATTCCGGGCCCCGTGGTGGTCGGCGCGACCTCGGCGCGTGATGCCGGATCCCAAGACGGCCGGAGAGATCCCGACCTCAGGCCTCAGAACCCACCCTTAGATTCGACCGCCGGCGGTGGAAGTTTTTGAACCAGCGCGGAATCCGGCACACCGTCGCGTACGCCCGAAGCTAACTGCGAAGCGTCGAGAACCAAGGCCCGGCTCGCCGAACCGAGCCGCGCGACGGCGGACGGCATAGCGCGGCCGTGGGCCGCCAAGATCCCCGGCCTACGCGATCGCCACCCCGCCCATCAGCCAGAGCATGACCGCTTTCTGCACGTGGAGGCGGTTCTCGGCCTCGTCGAAGATGCGGCTCTGCGGGCCGTCGGCGACGCCGGCCGAGACCTCCTCGCCGCGGTGGGCGGGGAGACAGTGGAGGAAGACCGCGTCGGGGCGCGCCGCCGCCATCAGCGCCTCGTCGACGATGTAGCCGTGGAAGGCGCGCAGGCGCACATCGGCCTCTCCCTCCTGCCCCATCGAGGCCCAGACGTCGGTGTAGACCGCAGAGGCTCCGGCGACCGCCGCGCGGGGATCGGCGGTGAGCTCGACGCGGGTGCCGGCGGCGCGCGCGTCCTCGCGCGCCAGCTCCGCGTAGTGGGGCTTCACCTGGTAGCCGGCGGGCGAGGCGACCGCGATGTCCATTCCCACCTTGGCGGCGCCGAAGAGGAGGGAGTGCGCCATGTTGTTGCCGTCGCCGACGTAGGCGATCTTCCTCCCCCGCAGGCCGCCGAAGATCTCCTGCAGGGTGAAGTAGTCGGCGAGCGCCTGGCAGGGATGGAGGTCGTCGGTCAGGCCGTTGATGATCGGCACGCTGCCGTACCTGGCGAGGTCCGTCACCGTCTGGTGCGCGAAGGTGCGGGCCATGATGCCGTCGACGTAGCGCGACAGCACCTGGGCGGTGTCGCGGATCGGCTCGCCGCGGCCGAGCTGGATGTCGCGGCTGGAGAGGAAGAGGGCATGGCCGCCGGTCTGCACCATCCCCACCTCGAAGCTCACCCGCGTGCGGGTCGAGGACTTCTCGAAGATCATCCCCAGGCTCTTGCCGGCGAGCGCCGCGCGGTAGCGCTCCGGGCGGGCCTTGGCATCGGCGGCGAGCCGGAAGATGCCGGCGACCTCGGCCGCCTGGAGATCGTGGATCGAGATCAGGTGTCGCTGGGCCATGAATGCTCCTTCGCGCGCACGAGCCTAGCGGTCGGCCGGCTCGGCCACGATGACGGTGCCGCCCTCGCCGGCCAGGGCGGCCGGCAGGTGCTCGATGTCGGTGATGAGGACGCGCCGCCCGGTGGCGGCGACGAACTCGATGGCGGCCTCGATCTTCGGCCCCATGCTGCCGGCCGGGAACTGACCGCGGGCGAGCAGGCGCCGCGCCTCGTCCAGGGCGAGCTCGGGGATCGGCTCGGCGTTCTTCTTGCCGAAGTTCCGCATCACCTGGGCAACGCCGGTCAAGACGATGAAGAGGTCGGCGCCGAGCTCGCGCGCGAGGAGCGACGAGGTGCGGTCCTTGTCGATGACCGCCTCCACCCCGGCGAGCTGGCCGCCCTTCCGGCGCACCACCGGGATGCCGCCGCCGCCGCCGGCGATCACCAGGCTGCCGCGCGCCAGGAGGTCGCGGACGGCCTCGACGCCGAGGAACTCGAGCGGCCGCGGGCTCGCCACCACCCGCCGCCAGCCGCGGCCGGCGTCCTCGACCATCTGCCATTTGTGCTGGCGCATGAGGGTCTCGGCGCGGTAGCGCGAGAAGAAGGGCCCGACCGGCTTCGACGGCTGCTTGAAGCCGGGGTCGTCGCGGTCGACGACCACGAGCGAGAGGGTGGTCGTCACCTCGCGGTCGAGCCGCTCGGCGCGCAGCCGGTTGCGCAGCGCCAGCTCGAGCAGGAACCCCATGCTCCCCTCGGTCTGGGCGACCGCCAGGTCGAGCGTGCCGGGCGGGATCTTGGTCGCCGCCTCCTCCATCTGGATCATCACCTGGCCGACCTGCGGGCCGTTGCCGTGCACGACGACGAGGTCGTAACGCCGGCGCACGAATTCCATCAGCCAGCCGGCGGCCTCGCTGGCGCGGCGGAGCTGGTCCTCGACGGTGCCGTGGTCCTCGGGGCGCAGCAGGGCGTTGCCGCCGAAGGCCACCAGGGCGAGTGGGCGGCGGCCGGCGGGCGGGACCGCATGGGGCGCGGCGGCCGCGGCCGGACGGGAGACGGGGCCAGTAGTCTGGCTCATGTCTGGCTCATGTCGGGCTCATGGCTCCGCCCCGAGCGGGTCGCGCTCGACCGGCATGGTCATGCAGCGCGGGCCGCCGCGGGCGCGCGAGAGCTCGTTGGCGGCGAGCGTCACCACCGTCGGCCCCTCGCCGAGCACGCGGTGGCCGCCCGCCGCCACCTCCTCCTCGGGAAGGATCCGGAAGCCGCGCCGCCCCAGCTCCTCGATCGTCTTGCGATTCCGCCGGTAGAGCAGGATCACGCCGGGCGCCAGGGCGAAGGCGTTGGCGCCGTCGGTCCACTGCTCGCGCTGCTGGTCGATCTCCTCGCCGGTGCCGCCGCAGGGGACGACGTCGAGCTCGACGCCGAGGTCGCGCAGGGCGCGCAGCAGCGACGGCCGCACCGCGAAGGTCAGCTCGCGCGCATAGAGGTCGACGTAGTAGACGAGCGCCGACTCGGGGCCGCCCGGCTCGATGACCGGGAGGTAGGCGAGGCAGGCGTGGCGGTCGATGAGGGTGAAGACGGTGTCGACGTGCATGTAGGAGCGCTTCGACGGCATCTCGACCAGGATGAGGTGGCGGAAGCTCGTCTCCTCCATGCGCAGGTAGTCGGCGAGCACCTGGACGCCGCGGCGGTTGGTGCGCTCGGAGACGCCGACGAGGACGATCTCCGGCGAGACCACCAGCACGTCGCCCCCCTCGAGGCTGGGATAGGGAAAGCGCGGGTCGTGCTGCGGCGCGCCCGACGGCGGCACGTCGATCTCGAAGAGCGCCCCGTGGCCGGCGAGGGCGGGGTGATGGGCGAAGAGGGTGCGCGAGAGGAGCGGCTCGCGCTCGCGCGCCTCGGTCGCCATCGATGGCACCACGACCCGGTTGCCGAGGACCACCAGCGAGTCGCGCTGGAAGAAGTAGTTGGGGAGCGGCGGCAGCTCGAAGGGGCCGCGGCGGACCGACTCGGCGCCGACGGCGCGGGAGCCCTCGATGAGCCGGGCGGCGAGCTCGCCGGCCGGGAGGTCGGCCAGCCGCGCCACCAGGCGGCGGTCGACGCCGTAGTCGCGCTCGAGCTCGGCGAGGAGCGCGCTCCGCGCCGGCTCGCCCGCCAGCACGTCGGCGAGGAGGGCCCGGCCGTCGAGCACCTCGACGCCGGCCCGCTTCATCACCGCGCAGAAGAGGTCGTGCTCCTCGCGCGCCTCCTCGCCGTAGAGGATGTCGTCGAAGAGGAGCTGCTCCATCATCGAGGGCGGCATCCAGTCGATCTCGCGCCCCGGACGGTGCACGAGGACGCGCCGCAGGCGAGCGATCTCGGAATCGACGTGAATCCGCATGGCGAAGGGGGCGCGGGGTCAGGTTGAGCCAACCGCGGCGGCGGATTCTACCATCCCGGCCCGCCCCGCCTGTTAGACTTCGCCGGCCGATGAGCGCCGACTCGCCCCAGAACCCGCTCCACGAGCGCTACGCCTCGTCGGAGATGGCGCGCATCTTCTCCGCCGCCCACCGCTACGGCTGGTGGCGGCGGCTGTGGATCGCCCTCGCCGAGTGTGAGCGCGAGCTCGGGCTCCCTATCGATGAGGAGCAGATCGCGGCGCTGCGCCGGGTGGCTGGCGACCTCGACCTCGGCCGCGTCGCCGAGCTCGAGCGGCGGACGCGCCACGACGTCGTCGCCCATCTTCGCCACTTCGCCGAGCAGGCGGACGGCGCGCACGCCGGCGCCGGCGGCATCCTCCACCTGGGCGCCACCAGCGCCTTCCTCACCGACAACACCGACGCCCTGCTCATGCGCGAGGGCCTCGAGCTCCTCGCCGCGCGGCTCGCCGCCGCGTGCCGCGAGCTCGCCGCCTTCGCGCGCCGCACCAAGGACCTGCCGACCCTCGCCTACACCCACTTCCAGCCGGCGCAGCTCACCACCATGGGCAAGCGCGCCTGCCTGTGGCTGCAGGACCTGCTGCTCGACCTCGCCGAGGTGCGCCACCGGCTCGCCGGCCTGCGCTGCCGCGGCGTCAAGGGGACGACCGGCACCCAGGCGAGTTTCCTCACCCTCTTCGGCGGCGACGGCGGCAAGGTGCGCGAGCTCGACCGCCGGCTCGCCGCGCGGCTGGGCTTTGCCGGCAGCTTCCCGGTGAGCGGCCAGACCTACCCTCGCAAGCAGGACAGCCAGGTGCTGCAGGCCCTGGCGGGGATCGCCGAGAGCTGCCATAAGCTGGGCACCGACCTCCGCCTGCTGCAGGGATTGGGAGAGCTCGCCGAGCCGTTCGACGACGAGCAGGTGGGCTCCTCCGCCATGGCGTACAAACGCAACCCGGTCCGCGCCGAGCGCATGTGCGGCCTGGCGCGCCGCCTGCTGACCGACAGCCTGAACGGGCCGCTCAACGTCGCCACCCAGTGGCTGGAGCGCAGCCTCGACGACTCGGCGAACCGCCGCCTGGTGCTCACCGACTCCTTCCTCGCCGCCGACGCCGTGCTGTCGCTCGCCGCCCACATCGCGGCGGGCCTCAGCGTGCGCGAGGCGACGGTCGCGGCGCGGGTCGCCCGCGAGCTGCCGTTCATGGCCACCGAGACGCTGCTCATGGAGGCGGCGCTCCGCGGCGGCGACCGTCAGGAGCTCCACGAGCGCATCCGCCGCTACAGCCTGGAGGCGCAGGCGGCGGTCGAGGGCGGCGGCGACAACCCGCTCGTCGGGCGCATCGTCGCCGACCCCGACTTCCGGCTCAGCCGCGCCGAGGTCGAGCCGTGGCTCGATCCGCGCGCCTTCACCGGCCGCTCCGCGGCGCAGGTCGAGGAGTTCCTCGCCGAGGTCGCCGAGCCGGCCCTCGCCGAGGTCGCGGCGGCGGCGGTCGAGGCGCCGCGGATCTGATTCGCTTCGACCCAGGGGCATCAGGGCATAGGAAAACCCGGCGTGCCGCCGCCGCGCGGAGGCGGGAACCAGGCGGGCTGGACACGCCGCCGAGGCTTGCTGTATGGTCTGGCCCGCGTAAGCCCGTATCGGTGCAGGAACAGGCTTCGGCCACTCGCCCCGAGTCGTTGTTGTTGACGAGACGAGATGGATCTCAACGCTAAGACTCACGCGCAACGGCGGCTCCCCGTGCACCTGTCGGGCGAGGTCCATTGCGAGCCGGCTCCCCCCGGGCCGCTCCCCAACTCACTCACCGGCCGGACCCTCCTCCTCGCCCTCGTCCTCTTGCCGCTCCTCTTCGCCGCCTGCAGCGGCAACCGCAAACCCCTTCTCTCCCCTGGACCTGTCGGCGGCGTCGAGCGCGGCACGGCCTCGTGGTACGGCCCCGGCTTCAACGGCCACCGCACGGCGAACGGCGAGCGGTACAACATGCGCGAGCTGACCGCCGCGCACCCCAGCCTGCCGTTCGGCTCGCTGGTCGAGGTGCGCAACCTCGAGAGCGGTCGGGCGGTGGTGGTGCGGATCAACGACCGCGGACCCTTCGCCAAGGGGCGCGTGATCGACCTCTCGTACGCCGCGGCGCGCGAGGTGGGCGTATGGGGCCCCGGTACGGCGGACGTCGAGCTGCGGGTCCTCGGAGCCGAGGGCGGCGAGCCGGTGGCCCGCTGGACCGTGCAGGTGGGCGCCTTCGCCGATCCGGACCTGGCGGTCATCCTCCATCGCGACCTCAAGCGCATGTACCCCGAAGCGTTCATCCACTCCGACGGCATCTGGAACCGGGTGCAGGTCGGCCTCTTCGACGACCGCGACAACGCCGAGTCGCTGCGCCGTGAGCTGGCCGCCATGGGGATGACCTCGGTGGTGGTCGCCGCGCAGTAGCCGTCTCCCTACCCTTCAGAACTCCAGTCAGGGCGTCCACTCTCTCGCTCCGCGTGCGGGAGAGAAGAAAGCCGGATTGGTGCCGCTTCAACCTGCGGCAGCCGGCAGGCGGTCGAATACCCGCTCGCCGGCGGCGAAAGCTGGAGCGCAGGACCGATCCACGGCCACCGCATA
>DATBQN010000204.1:0-2341 GCA_036560825.1 Thermoanaerobaculia bacterium | reverse complement strand
AAGGCAGCGAGCTCAAGCTCGACGGCCGCCCCGCCGTCGTCCTCCTCTGCGGCCTCCAGGGCTCGGGCAAGACGACCACCGCCGGCAAGCTCGCCCTGCGCCTGAAGGGGCGCGGCAAGCATCCCCTCCTCGTCGCCGGCGACCTGCAGCGCGCCGCCGCCGTCGAGCAGCTCCGCCAGGTCGGCGAGCGCGTCCAGGTGCCGGTGCTGATGCCGGAGGAGGGCGAGACGGTTCTCGCGCTGGGCGCGCGGGCGAAGGACGCCGCCCGCCAGCGCGGCCACGACGTCGTGCTCATGGACACCGCCGGCCGCCTCCACGTCGACGCGGCGCTGATGGACGAGATCCGCCGCCTCGCCCTTCTCCTGCAGCCCGACGAGACGCTCTTCGTCGCCGACGCCATGACCGGCCAGGACGCGGTCAAGAGCGCCGAGCAGTTCGCGGCCGCGCTGCCGCTGACCGGCGCCATCCTCACCAAGCTCGACGGCGACTCGCGGGGCGGCGCCGCGCTCTCCATCCGCACCGTGGCGCAGGTGCCCATCCGCTTCGTCGGCGTCGGCGAGAAGGCCGAGGACCTCGAGCTCTTCCATCCCGAGCGCATGGCGTCGCGGATGATCGGCATGGGCGACGTCCTCTCGCTCATCGAGAAGGCCGAGCAGGGGCTCGACCGCGCCGAGGCCGAGCGCCTGGCCGGTCGCATCGCGCGCCAGGAGTTCACCCTCGAGGACCTCCGCGATCAGCTCCGCCAGCTCCGCCGCATGGGCCCGCTCGGCCAGGTGCTGGAGATGCTCCCCAAGGTCGGCCCCTTGCGCGGGCTCGACGGGGCGAACGTCGACGAGCAGGGGCTGGTGCGCGTCGAGGCGATCATCAACTCGATGACGCCGGACGAGCGCCGCCGGCCGGAGGCCCTCAACGGCAGCCGCAAGAAGCGCATCGCCCGCGGCTCGGGCACCTCGGTGCAGCAGATCAACCAGCTCGTCAAGCAGTACCGCGGGATGAAAAAGATGATGAAGGGCGTGCAGGGCAAATGGCTGCGCCGGGCGATGGGCCGGTGAGCAGCCTCTCTGACCTCTAACGCTTTGACGCGGAAGCGAGCGATGACCCGTCCACTGTCATTCTGAGCGCAGCGAAGAATCTGGGCGGGGGTTCGCGCGCGGACCCTTCCTCCCCCAGATCCTTCGCTTCGCTCAGGATGACGATGCGGGAGAGTTAGTGACTCGCGAGACATCGTAGACGATCCGTTCCTGTTGCGTTTCCCGAGGAGGCTCGCCGATGGACCCCAAGCTCTGGCACTACCTGCTGGTCCCCGACATCCCCGTCCTCGAGAAGGTGGTGCGGACGATCGTCGTCTACGTCTTCCTGGTCGTCGGCCTCCGCCTCGCCGGCAAGCGCGAGCTGGCGCAGCTCAACCCCTTCGACCTCGTCGTCCTCCTGGTGCTCTCGAACGCCGTCCAGAACGCCATCATCGGCAACGACAACTCGGTCGCCGGCGGCATCATCGGCGCGGTCACGCTCCTGGTGATCAACTGGATCGTGGTGCGCTTCCTCTACGATCACCGCAAGCTCGACGAGGTCATCGAGGGGCACGAGGACGTGCTGATCGAGAACGGCCAGGTGAAGATGGAGAGCCTGCGCCACGAGCTGATCAACCTGTCGCAGCTCGAGACGGCGGCGCGCAAGCAGGGCTTCGACTCGCTCGCCGAGATCGACAAGGCGGTGCTCGAGCCGGGCGGCACGCTGGTCTTCCTGCGCAAGAAGCCCACCCCGGAGGACATCCGCCAGCAGCAGCTCCTCGACCGCATGGAGCAGCTCTGCGACGAGCTGACCCACCTCCGCGGCCTCATGCAGGCGGAAGCGACCCCGGCCCAGCCGGCCCAGCCCAGTGGCCCGCCGAACGCTTAGCTCCTCGGGACCGTCCGGGCGGACCCCCTTCCGCGCCCTCGCCCGCTTCCACCTCGCGGTCGGCGGGCGCTTGGCGGCGATCGTCCTCGCCCCGGCGTTCGCGGCCGGCTTCGGGGCCGGGATGCTCCTCGGGGTCGATTTCCTGAGCTCGCTCGCCCGCCTGCTCTACGGCTCCGACGGCCCGCGGCCCGCCGGCGCGGCCGGGGCCCTGTGGATCGCCCTGGTGACGGTCGGCGCGGCGCGGACGGCGGCGCCGCGGGTGTGCGGCGGGCTCTCGGGCTGGATCCGCCACCTGCCGGCGGACGGCCTCGCCCACCGGCGGGCGGCGGCGCTCGCCATCGCCGTCGCCCAGCTCCCTCTCCTGCTGCTCCTCGCCGTCCTCGCCCCGGTCGCCCTCCACCGGCCGGAGCGGCTGGCGGCCGCCCTCCTCGGGCTCGTCCTC
>DATBQN010000203.1:0-4122 GCA_036560825.1 Thermoanaerobaculia bacterium | reverse complement strand
GTCGAGGACGGCGAGCTCCTCGAGAAGCTCGCCGCCCTCTGCGAGATCCCCGGCGTGATGGAGGGAAGCTTCGATCCCGAGTTCCTCGCGCTGCCGAGGGAGGTTCTCACGACGAGCCTGCGCGACCACCAGAGCGCGCTGACCGTGGCGAGCGCGCAGGCAAAGGAAGAAGAAAAAGATCTGGGTAAAGACAGCGTGACTCTCCTGCCGCGCTTCCTCACGGTGATGGACCGCCCCGACGACCCGGCCGGGCGCGTACGGTCGGGCAACGAGTGGGTGGTCGCGGCGCGGTTGGCCGACGCGCGGTTCTTCTACGGCGAGGACAAAAAGGTCGGCCTGGAGAGGCGAGCCGAGCAGCTCGAACGGCTTGCCTTCCACGAGAAGCTGGGGAGCTACGCGGACAAGTCGCGGCGCTTGATGGAGCTCGCCTCCGCGATCTGCGAGCAGCTCGGCTGGCACGAGGAGAAGGATTCCGCACGCGAGGCGGCGCGCCTCGCCAAGGCCGACCTCGCGACCGAGTTAGTCAAGGAGTTCACCTCGCTCCAGGGAGTGATGGGCGGCATCTACGCCCGCGAGGAAGGGCAGCCGCCGGCAGTATGGCAAGCAATCTACGACCAGTACCGGCCGGCCTCGACGGACGACCCGCTGCCCCGCGGGCGCGTCGGCCTCGCGGTCGCCCTGGCCGACCGCATGGACACCCTCGCCGGCATCTTCGGCATCGGCCTCGTGCCGACGGGAAGCCGTGATCCCTTCGGCCTCCGCCGCGCCGCGCAGGCAGCGGTGAGGATCGCCCTTGAGGCCGACATGGAGCTTAGCCTCGAGGCCATCGTGAGCTATGCGGTCGACCTCTACGGCGACCGTGTTGCGCGCCCGGCTGCGGCGGTCGTCGCTGACCTCCATCCCTTCCTCCAAGACCGCGTGCGCTACCTTCTGGGACTCCATGGCTACGCCTACGATGAGATCGAGGCGGCGTTAGCGGCGTCCATCGAGGGCCATCCCGATGACCTGCCGGATCTGCTGCAGCGGGTCGCGGCGCTGCATGAAGTTCGCGAGCGGCCAGAATTTCTGTCGATCGTCCTCGCGGCAAAACGGATCGCCAATATCCTCAAGGGCGCGCCGTCGGGCCGCATCGACCAGAGCCTTCTCGCCGAGCCCGCCGAGCGGCAGCTCGCGACGAGCTACGAGACCCTTCACGGTGAGGTCCACGAAGCGGCCGTGGAAAGCGACTACCGAAAAGCTCTAGCGAAGATCGCCGAGTTCGCGCCCGTCCTGGACCGCTTCTTCGTCGAGGTGATGGTGATGGTCGAGGATCAGGCGGTGCGCGCCAACCGCATCGCCCTCTTGCAAGCGATCGGCCGCACCCTCTCGCGCATCGCCAAGCTGACCGAGATGGTCGTCGACCGCGCCGAGCTGCGCGCGCGGGCGCAAGAATGACGAGGATGACTGGTGCATAGCACGATGATCTCTTCCTGTAGGGGCGGAGCTTGCCTCCGCCCGACGACCTCTGCCTGCGACGAGGGCGGAGACAAGCTCCGCCCCTACAGGGAGAGGGTGAAAGTGGAATAGGTTGGTAGGTCGATAGAGGACAGGTTACGGCAGGCCACCCGCACCGGTTGGGAAGGGGCGAGTGCAATAGAACGTCACAGCGGGCAGCGAGGAGACGACGAGCATGGCGGAGAAGAACATCTATGCCTTCGGCGGCGGCACGGCCGAGGGTGCGGGCAAGGGCAAGGAGCTGCTCGGCGGCAAGGGGTACGGCCTGGCGGAGATGAGCCGGCTGGGCATCCCGGTGCCGCCCGGCTTCACCATCACGACGGCGGTCTGCAACGCCTACCAGGCCGCGGGCGGCCAATATCCCGCGGGACTCCGCGAGGAGGTCGAGACGCAGCTCGGCGCGCTCGAAGCGCGCCTCGGACAGCGCTTCGGCGACCCCGCGAACCCGCTCCTCGTCTCCGTGCGCTCCGGCGCGCCGATGTCGATGCCCGGCATGATGGACACCATCCTCAACCTGGGCTTGAACGACGCCATCGTCGCGGCGCAGATCGAGAAGGGGGTGGCACCGCGCTTCGTCCTCGACTCCTACCGGCGCCTCCTCTCGATGTACGGCGACGTCGTCCTCGGCGTCGCCCACCACAGCTTCGAAGAGGTGCTCACCGCGGCGCGGGCGAAGCAGGGCGTCTCGACCGACGCCGAGCTCTCGCGCGAGTCGCTCGGCGAGGTCGCCTGCAAGTTCTCCGGCCTCATCTCCGCCGCCGGCAAGAGCTTCCCGCAGGACGCGCGCGAGCAGCTCTGGGGGGCCATCGGCGCCGTCTTCGAGAGCTGGAACAACCGGCGGGCGCGCGAGTACCGGCGCTTGAACGGTATCCCCGATCACCTGGGGACGGCGGTCAACGTGCAGGCGATGGTGTTCGGCAACCTGGGCGACGACTGCGCGACCGGCGTCGCCTTCACGCGCAACCCGGCGAGCGGCGAGAAGGGGGTCTACGGCGAGTACCTGATCAACGCGCAGGGCGAGGACGTCGTCGCCGGCATCCGCACGCCGAAGGGGATCGTGGCGCAGGATCGGCAGGCTGGCGAGGCCGGCGTGGCCGGAGGGCTGGCGGCCGACTTCCCCGCGGCGAGCCGCGACCTCGAGCAGGTGTGCCGCAACCTCGAGGCGCACTTCCACGACATGCAGGACGTCGAGTTCACCATCCAGCACGCCAAGCTCTTCATGCTGCAGACGCGCACCGGCAAGCGCACCGGCCCGGCGGCGGTGCGCATCGCCGTCGACATGGTGGGCGAGGGGCTGATCGGCCCCGACGAGGCCTTGAAGCGGGTCGAGCCGCAGCACCTGGAGCAGCTCCTGGCGCCCGTCTTCGATCCCGCCGAGAAGACGCGGGCGGTCGCCGCCGGGCGCCTCCTCGCCAGGGGCCTGCCGGCGGGGCCGGGCGCGGCGGCGGGACGGATCGCGCTCACCGCCGAGCGCGCCGCGGCGATGGCGCCGGCGGGACCGGTGCTCCTGGTGCGCGCCGAGACCTCGCCCGAGGACATCGTCGGCATGCACGCCTCGATGGGGATCCTCACCTCGCGCGGCGGCATGACCTCGCACGCCGCGGTGGTCGCCCGCGGCATGGGCAAGCCCTGCATCGTCGGCGCCGGCGAGCTCGTCGTCGACGAGGCGGCGGGCGAGGTCCGCGCCGCCGGCCAGGTGCTCCGCGAGGGCGACGAGCTGTCGATCGACGGCTCGACCGGCGAGGTGATCGCCGGCGGCCTGGCGCCGCGGCCGTCGGAGGTCGTGCAGGCGCTGATCGAGGGCGAGGCGATCTCCTCGCCGTCGGTCGACGCCTTCGTCCAGCTCCTCGGCTGGGCCGACGAGAGCCGGCGCCTCAAGGTGCGGGCGAACGCCGACACGCCGCGCGACGCCCGCGCCGCGCGCGCCTTCGGCGCCCAGGGGATCGGGCTCTGCCGCACCGAGCACATGTTCTTCGACGAGGAGCGCATCTCCTGGGTGCGGCGGATGATCCTCGCCAAGACCGCGGAGGAGCGCGCCACCTCGCTCGCCGCGCTCCTCCCCATGCAGCAGGGCGACTTCGAGCAGATCTTCGCCGCTCTCTCCGGCCTGCCGATCACCGTCCGCCTGCTCGATCCGCCGCTCCACGAGTTCCTGCCGCACGGCGAGAAGGCGCTCCACCAGCTCGGCGAGAGCATGGGCATCCCGGCGGAGGAGGTCGAGGCGAGGGCGGCGGCGCTCGCCGAGGCGAACCCGATGCTCGGCCACCGCGGCTGCCGGCTGGGGCTCACCACGCCCGAGCTCTACGCCATGCAGGTCGAGGCGATCGCCCGCGCCGCCTGCGTGCGCGCCCGCGCTGGCGACGACGTCCGGCCGGAGATCATGATGCCGCTGGTGGGGAGCGAGGAGGAGATGATCGCGCTCCGCACCCAGGCGGCGGCGGTCGTGGCGCGCGTTCTCGGCGAGGAGAAGATGGAGATCCCCATCCTCATCGGCACCATGATCGAGGTGCCGAGGGCCGCCCTCGTCGCCGACCGCATCGCCAAGCACGCCGACTTCTTCTCCTTCGGCACCAACGACCTGACGCAGATGACCTACGGCTTCTCGCGCGACGACGCCAACAAGTTCCT
>DATBQN010000202.1:0-11990 GCA_036560825.1 Thermoanaerobaculia bacterium | reverse complement strand
AGTGGCCTGCCCTGGGTGCCGGGCACCGGCAATCGGCTCGCGAGCGGCGGCCGGTCGCCCAACCTCGCAACGGTCGCGGCGATCGCCGGGAAGTTCGTCGTCGGGGTGGCGCCCCTCCTCGGCGTCGATCCGGCCGCTCTCAAGCTGAGCGAAGGCCGCTCCGGCGAGCCCGCCTCCGGCGTCTGGTTCGTCGACTACGACGTCCTCGCCGGTGGCCTGCCGATCGAGGGCGCGCGCGTCGTCTTCCGGGTCACCCACGGCAACCTCGTCCAGTTCGGCGGCGAGGACCTGCCGTCGCCGGGCGCCAAGGTGCCGGCGGCCAAGCTCACCCGCGAGCAGGCGTACGAGGTCCTCAAGAACCGCCTGGCCCAGGAGCCCGCGGGCCAGGACGACTACTCGGATCGCGGCAGCGAGCACGTCATCCCGATCGCGATCGGCCAACCCAGCAACCAGGCGCCGGGCAAGGGGCGCGGTCTCGCGCGGGTGTGGCAGTTCGTCTTCCGGCGCGCCGGCGCCCTCGGCACCTGGCGGGCGCGCATCGACGCCGCGACCGGCGAGCTGCTGGAATTCCGCGACATCAACCTCTACATCCAGGCCCAGGCGACCGGCGGCCTCTATCTCGAATCGCCCTCGACCGGATCGGAGGTGGTCCGCCCCCTTCCCTTCGCCGACCTCTCGATCGGCGGCTTCAGCAGCACGGCCGGCTTCTACAACTGGACGAGCGGCGCGCTCACCTCGGCGCTGAACGGCGAGTACGTCAAGATGGTCGACAGCTGCGGCCCGATCTCGCTCAGCGCCGACGGCAGCGGCAACCTCAACTTCGGCACCTCGGGCGGCACCGACTGCACGACCCCCGGCTTCGGCGGCGCCGGCAACACCCATGCGGCGCGCCAGCAGTTCTGGGGCATCAACCGGATCAAGGAGATGGGCCGCGGCTGGCTGCCGGGCAACGTCTGGCTCGGCCAGCAGCTCACCGTCAACGTCAACCTGACCGGCACCTGCAACGCCTTCTGGAGCCCCACCAGCCACGACCTCAACTTCTACCAGAGCTTCGGCACCTGCAAGAACACCGGCGAGAACTCCGGCGTCACCTTCCACGAGTTCGGCCATGGTCTCGACACCAACGACGGCAACGGCTTCTCGCCCGACAACGGCACCGGCGAGTCGACCGCCGACGTGACCGCCTTCCTCGCCCTCCACGACTCCTGCATCGGCCCCGGCACTCTGGCGAGCAACTGCATGGGCTACGGCGACGCCTGCACCTCGTGCAGCGGCTTCCGCGACGTCGACTGGGCCAAGCACAGCTCGAACACCCCCCACACGGTCGCCAACTTCACCCAGACGGACTGCGGCAGCTCGTTCTACGCCGGCGAGTGCGGCGGCGAGGGGCACTGCGAGTCCTACGTGTCCTCCGAAGCGATGTGGGATTTCGTCAACCGCGACCTGCCGGGCGCCGGGACCGACCCCGCGTGGACGGTGGGCGACCGCCTCTGGTACACCTCGCGCTCCACCGCCTCGGCCGCCTTCTCCTGCAACACCTCCGGCGCCACCTATACCTCGAACGGCTGCGGCGTGGGCTCCTGGTTCGAGGTCTTCCGCCTCATGGACGACGACGACGGCAACCTCGCCAACGGCACGCCGCACGGCGGCGCCATCTACGCCGCCTTCAACCGGCACGGCATCGCCTGCACCAGCGATCCCGGCGGCTCGACGACCTTCTCCAGCTGCTCGCCGCCGGCGGTCCCCACGGTCACCCTGACCCCCGGCACCAACCAGGTGATGGTCTCCTGGACGAGCTCCGGCGCCGGCGTCGTCTACGACGTGTTCCGCAACGAGGTGGGCTGCAACTCGACCTTCACCCGCATCGTGACCGCCACGTCGTCCACCTCCTACGCCGACATGGCGGTCGCCAACGGCACCACCTACCACTACGAGGTGGTGGCCTACCCGAGCGGCAACCCTTCCTGCGCCGCGGCGTCCTCGACCTGCCTCGGGGCCGACCTCACGGGGCCCGATCCCAGCATCACGCCCTGGGGCGCCGCGCTCAGCCCGCCGACCCCGCCCTACTGGCAGACGCCGGACATCTGGGTGGACAACAACGGCAACGGCATCCCCAACGAGCCCGGAGAGCCCTCGCTCAACAAGGCGGACAACCACCTCTTCGCCCGCATCACCAATGTGGGCAACGCCCCGGCCTCGGGCTACCGCGTCCACTTCGCGGCGAAGCCGTACACCACCAGCTCCTCGGCGCCGGCCTTCGAGATCGGCACCCAGGACGAGGCGGGGACCCTGGCGCCCGGCGCCTCCAAGAGCTACACGCTGCTGTGGGACCTCACGCCCGCCACCATCGCGTCCGAGTTCCCGGGCTTCCCGTCGACCGACCACTTCTGCGTCCAGGTGAACATCACCTCCTCGAGCGGCTCGCCCCTGGTCGACGCCGACCTCACCAACAACTTCGCCCAGAACAACTTCGACAACATCCCGATGATGGGCATCCACGGCATCGCACAGGCGCATTTCCTGATCTACAACCACCTCGAGCGCGAGGCGGTCGCCGGCCTGACGGCCACCATCCACGCGCAGGGCTGGAAGGTGCGCTTCGAGAAGCTCGGCTCCGCCCAGCGCATCGTGCTCAAGCCGCGCCAGTGGATGGACGTGGTGGCGATCGCCGAGCCCGGCCCCAACGCCGAGCTGCCGCGCAAGGGCCACCCGGTGATGCTCGACATCGCGCAGACGCTGAACGGCAAGACGGTCGGCGGCCTCACCATGGGCATCGTGCTGCCGTTCAAGGGCGGCTCCGCCCCTCTCCCGAACAAGAAGTCGACCCGACCGGCGAAGGCCCCCGCGGCGGCTCATCCGGGCGCGACGCCCCGCTGATCGGCTTCCACCAGCCGGCGCTCTCCTCGTCGGGAGCGCCGGCCGAGTTGTCTGGCTGAAAGACTACTTGAGCAATTCGTAGGCCGCGGCGCCGCTTGGCGCTAAGCCGGGAATATCGCGACCGTTGCGTTGGGCCGCAGGCGCACGGGCTCTCACGAGGGCTCGGATTCGCCCAGATCGTCCAGGATCTCCACCGGCTCGGCGGTCTCGGGCTGCAGGGCTGGGCTGGGCACCGATGCCTCATCCGCCTGGTGGCGGGGCCGCGGGCGGAGGCCGTAGCCGATTAGGCGGATGCTGTCGAAGCCCAGGATGCCGCGGAGGATGGCCCCGACGCGGGTGCGGAGCATGTCGCCCCGCCGCGCCACGACGCGCAGGCGCGCGGTCGACCGCTGCAGGTTCCCGCGGAGCTGGGCGATCTCGACGATGAGAGCGGTCGCCTCGGCGTCGATCCGTTCCAGCTCGGCGACCTCGCCGCCGAGCTGCGGGAACTCGCCGAGATCGTTCCGCAGGTTCGTGGCGAGGAGCCGCCAGTTGTAGAGGCGATCGACAAGCGTCTTTCGGACCTGAGCCATGATCCTCCTCACAGCCGACCTGCCAACAAGGGGGCCGGACGGTGCCCGTTCGGCGTGTGGCGCTCCGTCGGTCGCGCGGTCTCTCCACGGCGGGACGGAGGCGTTCCGCGCGCCCTGCTCGTGTTCCCTTCCTAGATTCTGGCCTTCCGGGCGGGATTTTATTCTACCGGACAGAATTCTCGGCTTCCCGCGAGGATTCAACACTTTCGCGAGCGAGCCTCGCCTTCCGGCCGACGTGGCGGCCTTCCGCGCGCGATTCTGGCCGTCCGAAGGAGATTCTAGCCATCCGCGCGCGAAAGCGCAGATCTCAGCGGTCGAGCGACCCGCTCGGCGGTTGAGCAGCTCGCTCGACCGCTGAGCAACCCGCTCAGCCGCTGGGCAATGGTCTCGGGTGATGGGCGACTCGCTGAGGAGCTGGGCGGCCCGCTCAGGCGATGAGCTGGTCGCTCGAGGGCCGAGCGGCTCGCTCAGGGACTGAGCAGGTCGCTCCGCTGCGGAGGAAACCTCCCTGCCCCACCGGGGTGCCCAGGCGACGGGTCCCAGCGGCCGATCCGATGCTCGCTCGGCAGGCGCCGCCGGTCGCGATGAGGTCCCCATTCTATAGCTCAACGGCACTTTCTCAGCGGGAGATCTCTAGCCACCCGGACATAGAGAGCCGCCACTTCCTCTCAGCGTCCTTCATGTGCTTCCGTCAGACCGCCTTGCCCAATTTGGGGCGATCTGAGCTATGATTTCGACCAGCCAAAATTGACCCGGTCAAGAGCCAGGCCGGGGATCGGTGGAGCGGAGGAAATTTGGACCTCGACAGTCTGAGGACGCAGGCGACGGGGGCGGCGCGAGTGGCGTCGCTGCCGGAGGTCCATGGGAGCGTCGCGCTCCCCCAGGGGCCGAGCTTCTGGCGCCGGCTCTTCGCCTTCGCCGGGCCGGCCTACATGATCTCGGTGGGCTACATGGACCCGGGCAACTGGGCGACCGACATCGAGGGGGGCTCGCGGTTCGCCTACCAGCTGCTCTGGATCCTCCTGCTGTCGAACCTCATGGCGGTCCTCCTGCAGACGCTCTCGGCGCGGCTGGGGATCGTCACCGGCCGCGACCTCGCGCAGAGCTGCCGCGACGCCTACCCGCGGCCGGTCGCCATGGCGCTCTGGGTGCTCTGCGAGGTGGCGATCGGCGCCTGCGACCTCGCCGAGGTGCTGGGCACGGCGATCGGCTTGAAGCTCCTCTTCGGCCTGCCGCTCATGATCGGCGTCCTGGTCACCGCGGCGGACGTCTTCCTCCTCCTCGCCATGCAGCGCCTGGGCATCCGCCGCATGGAGGCGCTCATCCTCGCCCTGGTGGCGGGGATCGGCGCCTGCTACGTCTTCGAGATCTTCCTCGTCCACCCCGACTGGCGGGGCGTCGTCGGCGGCTTCCGGCCGCGCCTCGAGTCGGCCGAGGCGCTCTACGTGGCGATCGGCATGCTGGGCGCCACGGTCATGCCGCACAACCTCTACCTCCACTCGGCGCTGGTGCAGACGCGGCAGGTGGTGCGGAGCCCCGCCGGCATGCGGCAGGCCAACCGCTACAACTTCCTCGACTCGGCGGTGGCCCTCAACTGCGCCTTCCTGGTCAACGCCGCGATCCTCATCCTCGCCGCCGCCGCCTTCCACCGCCGCGGCCTGGTGGTGACCGAGCTCGGCCAGGCCCACACGCTCCTCGCGCCGCTCCTCGGCACCAGCCTGGCCTCCCTCGCCTTCGCCGTCGCCCTCCTCTTCGCCGGCCAGAGCTCGACCCTCACCGGGACGCTCGCCGGCCAGGTGGTGATGGAGGGGTTCCTGGAGTTCCGCATGCGCCCCTGGCTGCGGCGCCTGGTCACCCGCTCGCTGGCGCTGGTGCCGGCGGTGCTCACCATCGCCTTCCTCGGCGACCGCGGCACCTACCAGCTCCTCATCCTCTCCCAGGTGGTGCTCTCGCTGCAGCTCCCCTTCGCGGTGATTCCCCTCGTCCGCTTCACCGGCGACCGGGCGCGCATGCGCGAGTTCGCCAGCGGGCCGGTGATGAAGGCGCTCGCCTGGACGACCGCCGCGGCGATCGTCTTCTTGAACGTCAAGCTGGTGGCGGCGGTCGCCGGCGACCGTCTCCTCGCCCTCTCGCCGCTGCCGCGGGCGCTCGCCGTCCTCGGCTGCGCGGCGCTCGGCGGGCTCCTCCTCTACGTCACCCTCGAGCCCTTCCTCCGCCGCCTGCACCGCCGCGCCCCGGCGGCCGACCTGGCGGCGATCCAGCGGGTGCCGGAGCGCGCCTACCGGCGGGTGGCGGCGGCCCTCGCCGCCGACGGCTCCGACCGGCCGATCCTCGAGCACGCCCTGTCGCTCGCCCGCGCCAACGGCGCCGAGCTGCTCCTCGTCCACGTCGCCGAGGGGTTCGGACCGCGCTTCTTCGGCCGCGAGTCGGACGACCTCGAGACGCGCGACGACCGCCGCTACCTCGAGTCGGCCCGCGCCGCGGCCGCCGCCCAGGGAGTCCAGGCGCGCGTCCTCCTGCGCTACGGCGCGCCGGTCGAGGAGCTCACCCGCGCCGTCGAGGACGAGGGGGTCGACCTCATGGTGATGGGCGCCCACGGCCACAAGCTCCTGGGCGACCTCCTCCACGGCTCGACCGTCAACCCCCTCCGGCACCGGGTGAAGATCCCGGTCCTCGTCGTGCGGGAGGAGTGAGCCCCTGTGATACTTTTTTCGCCCGATCCGGATGCGCTCCCGGAGGAGGCATTCCCCCCATGTCCCAGGACCCGGACCAGGCTGACGCCGCCCCCGCCGAGGCGCTCCGGCGCACCCCGCTCTACGAGTGCCATCTCGAGGCGGGCGGGCGGATGGTCGGCTTCGCCGGCTGGGAGATGCCGGTCCAGTACGCCGGGGTGATCGACGAGCACCGGGCGGTGCGCACCGCGGCGGGGCTCTTCGATGTCTCGCACATGGGCGAGATCCGGGTGCGCGGCGCCGGCTCCGGAACCGCCGAGGCCTTTCTCCAGGGCCTCACCCCCAACGACGTCGCCAAGCTCGCCCCCGGCCGCGCCCACTACAGCGGCCTCCTCACCGAGCGCGGCACCTACATCGACGACATCCTCGTCTACCGGCTGGCCGCCGACGACTTCCTGATCGTCGCCAACGCCTCGAACGCGCGCCGCGACTTCGAATGGATCGCGGGGCATGCCGCCGGCGCCTCCGGAGCCGCGGACGCCGAGGTGACCGACGCCTCCGACGACTACGCGCTCCTCGCCCTCCAGGGGCCGCGGGCGCTCGAGATCCTGCGGCCGCTCGCCTCGCCCGACCCCTCCGGCCTGCGCTACTACGGCTTCGCCGCCGGGACGGTCGACGGCGCGCCGGCCCTCATCTCCCGCACCGGCTACACGGGGGAGGATGGCTTCGAGCTCTATCTCGCGCCGGCCGAGGCGCCGCGGATCTGGCGGCGGCTCCTCGCGGCGGGGGCGGCGCACGGCCTCCAGCCGGCGGGCCTCGGGGCGCGGGACACGCTGCGCCTGGAGGCGGCGATGGCCCTCTACGGCCACGAGATCGACGAGGCGACCACCCCGTACGAGGCCGGCCTCGATTGGGTGGTCAAGCTCGACAAGGGCGAGTTCATCGGCCGCCGGGCGCTCGCCGACCAGCGGGCGGCGGGCGTCGAGCGCAAGCTGGTGGGATTCGAGGTCGCCGGGCGGGGCATCGCGCGCCAGGGCCATCCGGTGCTCGCCGGCGGCGAGCCGGTCGGCGTGGTGACCAGCGGCACCTTCAGCCCGACGTTCGAGAAAGCCCTGGGAATGGCCTATGTCCCGGCCCGGTTGGACGCACCGGGGACCGACCTCGCGATCGAGGTGCGCGGCCGCGCGCTCGCGGCGGCCGTGGTGCCGACGCCGTTCTATCGCCGGGCCAAGTAGAGCCGAGTGTTTCGTTCAGGTCGAGGAACTTTTTCGAGCCGTCGGCGGACGACCCCGACGAGGAGGGTGACCGAAAGCATGTATCCCCTGGACTATCTCTATTCACGGGAGCACGAGTGGGTTCGCGTCGACGGCGACGTGGCCGTCCTGGGCATCACCGAGTTCGCGCAGGAGGAGCTGGGCGAGGTCGTGTTCGTCGAGCTGCCCGAGGTCGGGCAGGTCTTCAACACCGGCGACGAGCTGGGCTCGATCGAGTCGGTCAAGGCGGTGGCCGAGGTCTACACCCCGGTCGCCGGCGAGATCGTCGAGGTCAACGACGCCGTGGTCGACGACCCCGAGCTGCTGAACGACGATCCGCACGGCGAGGGTTGGCTGGTCAAGATCCGCTACTCCTCGGCCTCCGACCTCAAGGAGCTGATGAGCGCCGAGAAGTACGAGGAGTTCATCAAGAATGGCGAAGAGTAATCCGCTGAGGGCCGCCAGCCTCGAGCTCCCGGAGATGCCGGGCGCGAGCGGCGCCGGGCCGGAGCCCGCAAGACAGCCGCCGGCCCCGTCCGGCGCGAGCTTGGCGTTCGCGCCGACCGACACCTTCCCCCGCCGCCATCTGGGCCCGAGCGACGCCGAGACGGCGGAGATGCTCGAGCTCCTCGGCCTCGGCTCGCTCGCCGCGCTGGTCGACGAGACCGTCCCCGCGGGGATCCGGCTGCGCCGGCCGCTGGCGCTCGCCGGCCTCGACGCCGAGCGCCCGCTGGGCGAGAGCGAGCTCCTCGCCCTGCTGCGCCGGATGCTCGCCAAGAACCGGGTGGCGCGCTCGTTCCTGGGCATGGGGTACCACGGGACGATCGTCCCCGGCGTCATCCAGCGCAACGTGCTGGAGAACCCGGGCTGGTACACGCAGTACACGCCGTACCAGTCGGAGATCTCGCAGGGCCGCCTCGAGGCGCTGCTCAACTTCCAGACCATGGTCGCCGACTTGACCGGCCTGCCGGTCGCCAACGCCTCGCTCCTCGACGAGGCGACCGCCGCCGCCGAGGCGATGCACCTCTGCTTCGCCGCGGCTCCAGCCGCTCCGGGGGACCGCCACGCCTTCTTCGCCGCCGAGGACTGCCACCCGCAGACCCTCGCCGTCGTCCGGACCCGCGCCGGCGCCCTGGGGATCGAGCTGCGGGTCGGCCCCGCCGCCTCGCTCCTCGACTCGCCGGTCGACCCGACTCGGGGCAGCGATCTCTGCGGCATCCTCCTGCAGTACCCGACGACCGACGGCCGCGTGCTCGACTATGCGCGGATCATCGAGCGCGCCCACGCCGCCGGCGCGCTGACGGTGGTGGCCGCCGACCCCCTGGCGCTCGCTCTCCTCACCCCGCCGGGCGAGATCGGCGCCGACGTCGCCGTCGGCTCGACCCAGCGCTTCGGCGTGCCGCTCGGCTATGGCGGCCCGCACGCCGCGTACTTCGCGACGCGCGAGGAGCACAAGCGCCAGATGCCGGGGCGGGTGATCGGCGTCTCGCGGGACTCCCGCGGCAAGGTCGCCTACCGGATGGCGATGCAGACCCGCGAGCAGCACATCCGCCGCGAGAAGGCGACGAGCAACATCTGCACCGCCCAGGTGCTCCTCGCGGTGATGGCGAGCATGTACGCCGTCTACCACGGGCCGGAGGGCCTCCGCGCCATCGCCCGGCGGGTGCGCCGGATGACCCTCGCCCTCGCCGAGGGCCTCCGCCGCCTGGGCTACGAGCTCGGCGCGCACGAGGTCTTCGACACCCTGCGGGTCGCTGGCCCCGCGGACGCCATCCTGGAGATCGCCGAGGCGCGCGGCATCAATCTCCGCCGGCTGGGCGATGATGCCGTTGGGGTGACGCTCGACGAGGCGACGACCGAGGGCGACCTCGCGGACCTCCTCGCAGTATTCGCCGACGCGGCCGACGCGGCCGACGCGGCCGACGCGGCCGGCGCCGCCAGAGCCGCAGGACCGGTCGTGATCGCGCATCTTGCGGATACCGCCGAGCGTCCCTACCCGGCGCCTCTCGCGCGGACCTCGGCCTTCCTCACCCATGCGGTCTTCAACCGGCACCACACCGAGCACCAGATGCTCCGCTACATGCGGCGCCTCGAGTCGCGCGACCTCTCGCTCACCACCTCGATGATCCCGCTGGGCTCCTGCACCATGAAGCTCAACGCCACGACCGAGATGGTGCCGGTGACCTGGCCGGAGCTGTCGAACCTCCACCCCTTCGCGCCCGTCGAGCAGGCGGCGGGGTACCAGGAGCTCTTCGCCACCCTCTCCGACTGGCTGGCCGAGATCACCGGCTTCGCGGCCGTCTCGCTGCAGCCCAACGCCGGCTCGCAGGGCGAGTACGCCGGCCTCATGGTGATCCGCGCCTATCACGCCGCGCGCGGCGAGGGGGCGCGCGACGTCTGCCTCATCCCGGTCTCCGCGCACGGCACCAATCCCGCGTCGGCGGTGATGGCGGGCTTCAAGGTGGTGCCCGTCGCCTGCGACGAGCGCGGCAACGTCGAGCTCGGCGACCTGGAAGCCAAGGCGGCGCAGCACGCCGGCCGGCTGGCGGCCCTCATGGTGACCTACCCCTCGACGCACGGGGTCTTCGAGGAGGGCATCCGCGACCTCTGCGTGGTGGTCCACCGCCACGGCGGCCAGGTCTACCTCGACGGCGCCAACATGAACGCCCAGGTCGGCCTCTGCCGGCCCGGCGACTACGGCGCCGACGTCTGCCACCTGAACCTCCACAAGACCTTCTGCATCCCGCACGGCGGCGGCGGCCCGGGCATGGGGCCGATCGCCGTGGCGCCGCACCTCGCCCCCTTCCTCCCCGGCCATCCGGTGATCCCGACCGGCGGCGAGCAGGCGATCGGGCCGGTGGCGGCGGCGCCGTGGGGGAGCGCCAGCATCCTCGTCATCTCGTGGGTCTACATCGCGCTCATGGGGGCGCCCGGCCTCACCCGCGCCAGCGAGGTGGCGATCTTGAACGCCAACTACATGGCGGCGCGCCTCGCCCCGCGCTACAAGATCCTCTACTCGGGCGCCCGCGGCCGCGTGGCGCACGAGCTCATCGTCGACCTGCGCCCGTTCAAGGCGAGCGCGGGGATCGAGGCCGAGGACGTGGCGAAGCGCCTCATGGACTACGGCTTCCACGCCCCGACGATGTCCTTCCCGGTCGCCGGCACGCTGATGATCGAGCCCACCGAGAGCGAGGACAAGGCCGAGCTCGACCGCTTCTGCGACGCGCTGCTCGCCATCCGCGAGGAGATCCGCGCCGTCGAGGAGGGCCGCGCCGACCGCGCCGACAACGTGCTGAAGCGCGCCCCCCACACCGCGTCGGAGGTGACGGCGGACGCCTGGGACCGGCCCTACGGCCGCGAGCAGGCCGCCTTCCCCATGCCCTACCTGCGCGAGAACAAGTTCTGGCCCGCCGTCGGCCGCGTGGACAACGTCTGGGGCGACCGCAACCTGATGTGCTCGTGCCCGCCGATGAGCTCTTATCAGGACGAGCCGTGAGGAACCGGCGGCCCCGGAGCGCATGAACGGCCGCCCCAACATGAACGGGGAGGCCGGCCCGCCGCCAGCGCCGGTCTCGGGCTCCGGTCGCCTCGGACAGCTCGAAGCCGTGCTCGCCGGCCTCTTCCTCGCCGCCTGGCTGGTGGTCGTCCTCGCCTGGTTCCGCCTCGTGCCGCTCGCCGGCCACCTGCCGCTCTCCCTCTACGGCTTCTTCAGCTTCGCCTCCGCCCTCGGCTGGGCGGCCGGGACGCTCTACGTGCAGCGCGGCCGCAAGCTCCCGGAGGGCGGCCGGGGCCTCCTGCGCTGGGTCTACTACCTGGGACCCCAGGGGCTCGCCTACCTCCTCCGCGCCATGGCGACGCTGCAGGACCAGCAGGCGGCGCCCTTCGTCCCGGTGTGGGCGCTCGGCGTCTACAGCATCTTCTTCCTGGTGCCGGTCGCCGTCATCCGCTGGTGAGGGGAGGGCGCTGAGCCCTCGACGTGAGAAAGCGGTTGATGAGTAAGCGATCGACTTGCGAGGAGCGTCCCTCAATGTCATTCTGAGCGCAGCGAAGAATCTGGGGGCGGGCTCGCGTGCGGACCTTTCCTCCCCCAGATCCTTCGCTGCGCTCAGGATGACAATGCAGGGGGATTCTCGCAACGAGAGGACCTCGTTCGGATCGGTCCGAAAATTTCATCGCCTCTCAGGATGACAGTGAAGAATCGATGAACGCCCCCGTCCTTGAAACGCCCGTCTCGCCCATCACGCCGGTTTCGGCCGATCCGATTCCCATCGATCCCGCTGACCTCGCGGCGCTCGATGCTGCGGTCGCTCGCCTGCTCGCCGATCTCGCGGCGCGGGGCTCGGTGCTCGTGGCCTTCTCCGGCGGCGTCGACTCGGGCGTCGTCGCGGCCCTCGCGCGGCAGGCCGTCGGCGAGCGGGCGCTCGCGGTGACCGCCGCGGCCGAGACCCTGGCCGGCGCCGAGCTCGATCAGGCGCGGCGGCTCGCCGCCGAGATCGGCATCCGCCACGAGGTGGTGACCTACAGCGAGCTCGCCGATCCCGAGTACGTGCGCAACCCTCGCCACCGCTGCTTCGTCTGCCAGGGCATGCGCATGGATGCCATGGCCGCCCTCGCCC
>DATBQN010000201.1:0-8606 GCA_036560825.1 Thermoanaerobaculia bacterium | reverse complement strand
GGAGGCCAGCTTCTCGGTCGGCACGCAGCTCCCCAAGGCGGGCTTCCTCCGCTTGACCTACCAGGACCGCCGCATCACCAACTTCCTGGAGGACTTCACGACGATCGACAACGGCAAGAAGTCGATCGTCATCGCGGGCATCCCTTCCACCGTCGACATCACCATCTTCAGGAACAGCAATCTGCCGAAGCACGAGTATCAGGCATTGCTGCTCCAGGGTCGTTACTCCCTGACTCCCCAGTGGTCCCTCGAGGGCAACTGGACGCATGAGCTCAAGGACGACGGCAACTACGAGAGCCAGGTGAACCAGTCGATCGGCGCCTCGGGCATCGGCGATCAGCCGGAGTTCTTCAACCCCGACCGCAACTTCCCCACCGGCCACCTCTCGGAATTCCAGGCGGACGTCGCTCGCTTGTGGACCATCTACAACCTCAGCTTCGGTCGCGGCGGCGATCTCTCGCTGTCGCTCCTCGGCCAGTACAACTCGCCGTTCCACTACTCGCTGGCGGCGGGGAGCGTCAACCTGACCTCCATCCAGCTGTCGAAGGATCCCGGCTACGCGGTGCCGCCGACCTCGCAGACGCTCTACTTCGGCAGCCGCGGCAGCCAGAGCTTCAACGCCTGGACGAACGTCGACTTCGCGGCCCGCTACAGCATCCCCTTCCTCAAGTCGCTGGGACCCTGGGCGAAGGTCGACGTCCGCAACCTCTTCAACAACACGACCCTGATCGCGTTCAACACGACGGTCCGGCCGGATCCGAACAGCCCGAAGGACGACCTCGGGCTGCCCACCGGCTTCATCAAGGGGGCGAACTTCGGCAAGGCCCGCACTACCTCGGACTTCAACATTCCGCGCGAGTACCGGTTCTCGGTCGGCATCAGCTTCTAAGACCGGTTCCGTATCTTCGATCGCGACGGGGCGGCTCTCGGGCCGCCCCGTTTTTTTGTCTCCGGAGCCTCCCTGGGCGGTCTGCTGCGGTCTGCTAAGATCCGTTGCCGCCCAGGAAGTCCCGGCATCCCATGAAGCGGTTCCTTCCCCTCTCGCCCGTCGTCTCGCTCCTCGTCGTCGCCCTCGCCGGCTGTCCGGGCGCGCGGCACGCCCCGCCAGCGCCGCAGGCGCCGGTCGTCCTCATCTCGATCGACACGCTGCGCGCCGACCACCTGCCGGCGTACGGCTACCGGGGGGTCGCGACGCCGGCCATCGATCGCCTGCGGCGGGACGCCGTGCTGTTCGGCAACGCCTACACCTCGGCGCCCCTGACGCTCCCCTCGCACTGCTCGATCCTCACCGGCCTGCCCCCGGCCGGACACGGCGTGCGGGACAACATCGGGTACCGGCTGGACACCGCGCGCACCCCGACGCTCGCCGACCGGCTCCGCCGCCACGGCTACGCGACCGGCGCGGCGGTCTCGGCCTACGTCCTCCGGGCGGCGACCGGCCTCGGCGCCTCGTTCGACCGCTACGACGACGGCATCGAGTTCCTCGCCGACCAGACGCTCGGCCAGCTCCAGCGCGCCGCGCCGGAGACCACCCGCGCGGCGGAGGCCTGGATCGACGCTCATCGCACCGGGCCCTTCTTCTACTTCGTCCACTACTACGAGCCGCACACGCCCTACGAGCCGCCCGAGCCGTGGAAGAGCCGCTACAAGGACCGCCCGTATGACGGCGAGATCGCCACCGTCGACGCCTCGGTGGGCGAGCTCCTCGACCACCTGCGCCGCATCGGCGTCTACGACCGCGCCGTCATCCTGCTGCTGGCCGACCACGGCGAGGGGCTGGGCGACCACGGCGAGAAGGAGCACGGCATCCTCCTCTACCGGGAGACGATCCGCGTGCCGCTCCTCTTGAAGCTCCCGGGCGGCGAGCGCGCCGGCGCCCGCATCGACGCGCCGGCAGAGCTCCTCGACGTCGTCCCCACCGTCCTCGGCGTCCTCGGCCTCGAGGCTCCCGCCGAGCTCCCCGGCCGCTCGCTCCTCGATCTCGAGCACATCCCGGCGCGCCGGCTCTACAGCGAGACCTTCTACCCGCGCCTCCACTTCGGCTGGAGCCCGCTCGCCGCGCTCAGCGGCGCGCGCTACGCCTACATCGAGGGCCCCGACCCCGAGCTCTACGACCTCGCCGCCGATCCCGGCGAGCGCGCCAACGTCCTCGCCCGCGAGCGCCGCGTCTACGCCGACATGAAGGCGGAGCTGGCGACCCATGCCGCGGCCCTCGTCGAGCCCGGCAAGATCGGCGGCGAGGAGGCCGCCAAGCTCGCCGCGCTCGGCTATGCCGCTCGCCCGGTCAGGGCCGCGGCCGGCCCGCTGCCCGACCCCAAGAAGGCGGTCGCCGACCTGCCGCGGATCAAGCGGGCCTACGAGATGGCGGCGGCGGGCGACCGCGCCGGGGCGATCGCCATCCTCTCCGACCTGGTGCGGCGCTACCCGGCGATGCTCGACGCCCGCTTCCAGCTCGCCTCGAACCTCGCCGAGACCGGGCATTACGACGAGGCGCTCGCCGAGTACGACAAGGCGATCGAGTTCGCGCCCTCGGCGGCGGACGGCATGCTGATGGAGAAGGCGCGGATCTACCTCAAGCGCGGCCGGCTCGACGAGGCCGAGCGGTATGCTCGCGCCGCCATGGCGGGGCTGCCCGCCGAGGGCCACGAGCTGCTGGGGAGCGTCGCCCTGGCGCGCGGCGCGCTCGAGCCGGCGCTCGCGGAGGCCGAGGCCGCCGTCAAGGCGGAGCCGGTGCCGCGCGCCGACTCGCTCCTCCTCCTCGCCCAGGTCCACCTGAAGCAGAACGAGCCGGCGCCCGCCCTCGCGCTCCTCGAGCCGCTCCATCAGAAGGTCGCCGCGGGGCGCCCGCCGATCCCCTCGCTCGAGTTCCTGCGCGGCGACGCGCTGGCGCGCGCCGGCCGCAACGACGAGGCCGAGCGCGCCTTCCGCGACTCGATCCGCCTCTACCCGCGCGACTGGCGGGCCTACTCGAGCCTCGCCTTCCTCTACGCCTCGGAGCGCCGGGGCAACGACATCGAGCCCCTGATCCAGGCGATGGTCGCGGCGAACCCCGGACGCGATACCTACCTCGCCGCCGCCTCGACCGTGGAGCGGCTGGGCGATGCCGAGGGCGCCCGCGCCTGGCGGCGGCGGGCGGGGATGTCCGGACCCTAGGCGATGTGGCGGCTCGCGAGCCCCCCGCTGGCGGCGACCTTCGCGACCCTTGCGACCCTCGCGGCCGCCGCGCCGCCGCCGCACACCGCCGCGCCGCGCGCCGCAGCGGTCCAGCCGATCTTCAGCGAGCGGGCCGCGGAGCTGGGCGTCGACTTCGTCCACGTCAACGGCATGTCGGGCAAGACCTACATGGTCGAGATCATGGGCCCCGGGATCGCCCTCCTCGACTACGACAACGACGGCGACCTCGACATCTACGTCGTCCAGGGCGGCCCGCTGCCGCCGGCGGCCGGAAAACCCGGCAGGGCGCTGACCGACCGCCTCTTCCGCAACGACCTCGCCGAGACCGGCAAGCTGCACTTCACCGACGTGACCGAGGCGGCGGGGATCGCCGCTCTCGGGCCGATGGACTACGGCCAGGGGGTGGCGACCGGCGACGTCAACAACGACGGCTGGGTGGACATCTACCGCACCGGCTTCGGCCACAACCGGCTGCTCCTCAACACCGGCAAGGGGACCTTCGTCGACGCCACGGCCAAGGCCCAGGTCACCCAAGCCGATCCGCGCTGGAGCACCAGCGCGACCTTCTTCGACTACGACCGCGACGGCAGGCTCGACCTTTTCGTCGCCAACTACGTCGACCTCTCGCTCGCCGCGGCGGCGAGCCACCCCTGCCGGTCGGATGCCGGCTTCGTCGATTACTGCGGTCCGCTCTCCTACAAGCCGCTCCCCTCGATGCTCTTCCACAACCGCGGCGACGGCACCTTCGAGGACGTCTCCCGGCGCGCGGGCATCGCGGCCGAGCCGTCCAACGGCCTCGGCGTCGTCGCCCTCGACCTCAACGGCGACGGCTGGCCGGACCTCTACGTCGCCGACGACGGCGTCCCCAACCATCTCTGGATCAACCAGCGGAACGGCACCTTCGCCGACCAGGCGGTCGAGGCCGGCTGCGCCGTCAACGGCGAGGGGAACCCCACGGCGAGCATGGGGCTGGCAGCGGCCGACTTCGACGGCGACGGCCACGACGACATCTTCGTCACCAACCTGTCGGGCGAGACCGACACCCTGTTCCTCGGCGACGGCCGCGGCAACTTCACCGACGGCACCCTCGCCGCCGGCCTCGCGGCGCCGTCGCTTCCCTTCACCTCGTTCGGAACCTACGATCTCGACTACGACAACGACGGCTGGCCCGACCTCCTGGTGGTCAACGGCGCCATCCACAAAATCCCCGAGCAGGTGAAGGCCGGCGATCCGCTCCCCCTGCGCCAGCGCGCCCAGCTCTTCCACAACCTCGGACGCGGGCGCTTCGCCGAGATCACCGGCCCGGCGCTGGGACCGCTCGCGAGCGAGCGCATCCGGCGCGGCGCGGCCTTCGGCGACCTCGACAACGACGGCGACACCGACCTCGTCGCCGCCGACAACGACGGCCGCCTCGAGGTGTTCCTCAACAACGTCGGCCAGAAGAACCGCTGGCTCGGCCTCCGCCTGACCGGCGGCACGCCGCCGCGGGACATGCTGGGGGCGCGGGTCGAGGCGGCGCTCGCCGACGGCCGCGTCCTCGTCCGCCACGTCCACACCGACGGCAGCTACCTCTCGGCGAACGATCCGCGGGTGCTCCTCGGGCTCGGTCCCGCGGGCAGCGTGCGCGAGGTTCGCGTCACCTGGCCGGACGGGCGGCGCGAGCGCTTCGCCGGTCCTCCGGCCGGCCGCTACACGACCTTGCGGCAGGGCGGCGGCGCGCCGCTCGCGGCCGCCGGAGAGATGCCGAAGTGAAACGCTCGATCCTGGCGCTCGGCGTGCTCACCGCACTCGTCCTCGCCGATCGGGCTGCCGGCGCCGAGGTCAAGGTCCCCGACGCGGCGGTCGCCCTGCGCATCCGGCAGCGCGAGGCCTGGCAGCGCACGATCGCGGCGAACCCCGCGGCGACGCCGGAGCAGAAGGGCGAGGCGCTGGGCGAGGTCGCCGGCCTCTACTACGCGTACGACGTGCCGGAGGCGGCCGAGCCGCTCTACCTCCGCGCGCATGAGATCTCGCCGCGCGACCCGCGCTGGCCTTACTACCTGGGGCAGATCTACCGCGGCCAGAACCGGCCTGAGAAGAGCATCGCGATGTTCCGCCTCGCCGCCGGGCTGGCGCCGCGCGACGTGGCGGCGCGCGTGCGCCTGGGCGAGGTGCTCGTCGAGCACGGCGAGCTCGATGCGGCGCGCGCGGAGCTCGCCAGGGCGCTCGAGCTCGACCCCCGGTGCGCCGCCGCCGACTTCCGTCTCGGGATGATCGCCAACGCCCAGGGCGATCGGGCGCGCGCCGCCCAGCTCTTCGCCGCCGCGCTCGCCCTCCAGCCGGAGGCGACGGGGATCCACCACCCGCTCGGCCTCGCCTACCGCGCCCTCGGCCGCGAGGAGGAAGCCCGCGCGGAGCTCAAGAAGGCGGGCCAGGTCGAGGTGACGCTCGACGACCCGCTGACGGCGCGGCTGTTCGACCTGGTCAAGAGCTGGCAGGACGCCATGGCCAAGGGGGACGCGGCGCTCGCCGCGGACAAGCCGGCGGACGCGGTCGCCGCCTACGGCAAGGCGGTCGCGATCGACCTCCTCGACGTCCAGTCGCGGGTGCGGCTGGGCACCGCCCTGCTCCGCCAGGGGGACGCCGCGGCGGCGCGCCAGCAGCTCGAGCTGGCGCTGAAGCTGGCGCCGGACGACCCGGACGCCCGCTTCGCCCTCGGCTACCTCCGCCTCAGCCGCGGCGAGGCCAAGGCCGCGATCGACGACTACCGCGCCGGGTTGAAGGCGCGGCCGGACGACGTCATGGCGCGCTTCAACCTCGCCGGGGCGCTCCGCGAGAGCGGCGCTCCCGAAGCGGCGCTCCAGGAGTACGCGCGCCTCGCCGAGCTGGCGCCGAAGAACGACATCGTATGGCTGGGACGGGCGACCGCCCTCCTCCAGCTCGGCCGCTGCGCCGACGCGCGGGCGGCGATCGAGAGCGGCGCCGGCGAGCTGCCACGAGATGGCGCCCTGGCCCAGGCGCTGGCGCGCCTCCTCGCCACCTGCCCCGCGGCGAGCGCGGATGCCCGCGCGCGCGACGGCGCCAAGGCGCTGGCGATCGCCAGCGAGCTCTACGCCGCGCGGCCGGCGCCGGAGCATGCCGAGGCGCTCGCCATGGCGCTCGCCGGGCTCGGCCGCTTCCCCGAGGCGGTGGAGCGCCAGAAGCAGGCGATCCACGACGCCGAGGCCGCCGGCAAGGCCGCCCTCCTTCCCGAGCTCCGCGCCAACCTCGCGCTCTTCGCGGCCGGCAAACCCAGCCGGACGGCCTGGCCGCCGGAGCGCATGGGCCTCTTGATGCTGGCGAAATGATCTAGGAAGGCACGAGCGGCGGGAGCTCGCGGACCGTTGCCCGGCTGCCGCCTTCGATCTCGAGGATGGCGCCCGGCTCGGTCCCCTGACGCTTGAGGACGGCGAGGCCGATCGGTCCCAGCTCGGGCGACTCGACCGCGGTCGAGACCGCGCCGACCTCGCTCCCTCCGGCGAGGATCTTGGCGCCGCGGCTCGGCATGGAGTCGAACGCCAGGCCGCGGAGCGTGCGATGCACCTGGCCGCGGTAGTGGATGCGGGCGACCACCTCCTGCCCCAGGTAGCAGCCCTTCTCGTAGCTGACGCCCGCCTCCTCGAGGCCGGCCTCCTGAGGGAAGCTCTCGGCGCCGTAGTCGAGGCCGAAGCGCGGGATGCCCACCTCCGCCCGCGCCACCTCGAGCGCCGCGAAGCCGACGGCCTGGACTCTCCCCGTCGCCAGGAGCTCCTCGATCAGCTCGCGGGCGATCGACGCCGAAACCCAGAGGGTGTACGCGGGCGCGCCGAGGAGCGGACGGTGCGCCAGCTCGACCTCGCTCCCCAGCACGCGGGCCCGGCCGTGCGCCCAAGGCTTACCGGCCACCTCCGCCGCGCTCCCCAGCACCTCCGCCGCGCGCGGTCCGACGAGGGTGACGGGGAGCATGTCCTCGAGCGGCATCACCTCGACGCGGTCGGCCAGGATGTACTTCCGCACGTGCGCCGCGATCGCCTCCTCGCGCCCGGCGGGGAGCTCGAGCCAGAGGCGATCGCCCAGGGCGAGGGCGGCCAGGTCGGCGAGGATCTTCCCCTGCGGCCCGGTGAAGAAGCCGTAGGCGCCCGTTCCCGGCTCGAGGCTCTTGACGTCGCAGGTGACGAGGGCGTTCAGGAGCCGCAGCCGGTCGGCCCCGGTGAGCTCGAGTCGGCCGATCCACGAGCGGTCCACGAGGCCGCACCCCTCGCGGAGCGTGCGCAGCTCCTCGCCGAGCGGCCGGTAGCGCAGAGGGACCTGCGCACCATTGAGATCATCGAGATCGGCGACCTCCGCGCCCAGGCGCCGGTGCAGGGCAGCGAGCGGCAGGCGTCGGGCGGTCGGGGCTTCGGTGGCCATGGTGACAGTGTAGCGGAGGCCGGCGCGCGAGACCGCTAGAATCCTCCGCCATGAGCGAGACGCACCCCTTCGTCCTCACGGGGCCCTCCGGTCCGCTCCATGGCCTCGTCGACCTCCCCGCGCCGCCCGGACCGCGGCCGGCGGTGATCATCTGCCACGGCTTCAAAGGCTTCATGGAGTGGGGCTTCTTCCCCCACCTGGCGACGCTCCTGGCCGAGCGCGGCATGATCGTCGTGCGCTTCAATCTCTGGGGCTCCGGCATGCGGCCGGGCGAGGACCGGGTGAGCGACCTGGCGGCCTTCCGCGCCGACACTCACGGCCGAGAGATCGCCGATCTCCTGGCGATCCTCGAGGCCGCCGCGGACGGGCGCCTCGCGCCGGGGCGGGTCGACCCCTCGCGACTCGGCCTCCTCGGTCACAGCCGCGGCGGCGGAGCGGCCATCGTCGCCGCCGCCCGCCCGGAGTGGCGCGAGCGGGTGCGAGCGCTCGTCACCTGGGCGGCCGTCGCCACCTTCGACCGCTACACCCAGGACCAGAAGGCCGCCTGGCGGCGCGACGGTTTCCTGCCGGTGGTCAACTCCCGCACCGGCCAGGAGCTGCAGATGGGCCTCGAGCTGCTCGAGGACCTGGAGGGGAACGCTGGCGCGCTCGATGTCGAGCGCGCCGCGGGCCGTGTCGCCGCGCCATGGCTCATCGTCCACGGCGAGGAGGACGAGACGGTCCCGGCCGACGATGCGCGCCGCCTCGAGCGGGCGGCGCGAGAGCCGGACCGCGGCCCCGCCGCGGCCACCACGGAGCTCCTCCTCGTCCCCGGCGCCAGCCACACCTTCGGCGCCCGTCACCCCTTCGCCGGCCCCACCCCCCAGCTCATCCAGGCGATGAACGCCACCCAGCGCTGGCTCCGCCGGCACCTGGCGGCCTTCCGCGCCGACACTCACGGCCGAGAGATCGCCGATCTCCTGGCGATCCTCGAGGCCGCCGCGGACGGGCGCCTCGCGCCGGGGCGGGTCGACCCCTCGCGACTC
>DATBQN010000200.1:0-2288 GCA_036560825.1 Thermoanaerobaculia bacterium | reverse complement strand
GTTGAAGGCGCGCGAGAGCTGGTCATAGGCGCTCTCGGCGATCGACACCACCTTCTGGAGCAGGGGCTCCTCGCTGGTGTAGTAGTAGACGTTGAAGTGAGGCGAATGGTAGATGTGCCAGTCGAAATTGCGGTACGCGATCTTGTTCTTGCCGAAGCCCTCGCCGTAGAAGTCGGGGCCGTACTGGGCGACCTGCGCCGACAGGGGCGGCGCGCCGAGGCCGCCGATGGCGGCGATACCGGCGGCCAGACAGAGAGAGATCAAGCGAGATGAGCGAGTCAACGGGATCTCCTTTGCGCCGGTCGGCCCATCGCCTGCGCGACGATGGCTCGACCCGCCTCTCTATTCGGTGAACAGCGTACGGGTGGCCTCCACCTCTTTCTGCGTGAACACCCCGACGATGCGATCCTCGAGCGACGACAGGTTCTCGAACATCCCGCGCAGCGGGTCGGCGTTCTGCCCCTGCAGGCTCTGGAAGTCCTTGAAGTTGTCGGCGTAGATCAGCTCGCCGGTCTTGCCGTCGTAGACCTGCATCAGGATGTCGTACTGGAAGCCGGTCTGCTCGACCAGCACCTGGGGGTAGTACGGCCGGCCGTTGTACGGCGAGGTGTACTCCTCGGTCCGGTAGCCCGTGCGGTCCTGGACGTCGAAGTCGAGACCGCCGGCGAGGATGAGGTCCGCCTCGGTGCGCTCGCCGAGCTGGCGCCAGAACTCCTTCTGCTTGGGGAGCTGGTCGAGGTCGTAGGTCGGGAAGTCGAGCGGCCCGGTCTCGATCACCTTGAGCTCGGTCTCGCGCTTGATGACCTTGTTGAGGTAGCGCCCGAACTCCTTCTGCACGTCGACGTCCTTGCCGAGGCCCTTCGTCTTCTCGCCCTCCTGGGTGACGACGATGAAGGGCGCCACGGCGATCGTCTTCTTGCCCTGCAGGTTGAGGCGCGCCTTCTGCGGCAGCTTGAGCTTGACGTTGACGGACCCGCCCCAGGCGGGGATGACCGAGAGCGCCGCGAGGAGAGCGGCGGCGAGGGCGATCGACGGGGTGCGGTTACGGCTCATCGGTACCTCCGTGTTGCGGTTTCCTCAGCGCGTCCGCGCCGATCGTCCGGGTGGCTCGGGTGGCTCGAGAGCTCTCGAGCTCCTAGGGCGACGGCGGCGGGGGCTCCGGCGGTCGCGGCGTGTTGGGCTCGAGACCGCCCGGTGCGGGCGGCCGGTCGGGGAACAGCGGTTGGGACGGCGGGCTGGGCTGGCTCGCCGGCGCGGCCTCGGGGGCGCCGCGCTTGGACTTCGCCTTGGGCACTTCGCCCTTGCCGGGTTTCGCCTTGAAGCCCTGGTAGAACTCGACGAAGCGGGTGTAGTTGTTCTTCACCTCGCGGCTGTCCGGCGCGATCGCGATCGCCTTCTTGTAGTACTCGAGCGCCTTGTCGAAGTCGCCGGCCGCCTCGTAGGCGACCCCCAGGTTGTTCTGCACGTGGGCGTTCCTGGGGTCCAGGCGCTCCGCCTCGCGGAAGCGGAAGAGCGCCTCCTGCCAGAGGCCGCGCCGCGCCATGCTGACGCCGAAGGAGAGCTGGGTGGTGGCGCTGGCGTTCGACGCCGGGCCGCCGCCGCAGGCGGCGAGCGGCAGGAGGATGGCGAGGGAAGCGAGCAGGAGAGGCGTGGCCTGCCGGCGGGGTGACCTGCGGGGAGACGGGAGGTGAATCATGGGCTGCCAGCCCCTATGGGCCCTCGGTGCAACGGTGCATCCAGGCATTCTGTCGGGCCCGTCAACAGGCGCCCTAGTATATACGAGCAGCGGTGCTCCGCCGGCCGCCCGCCGGCCTCTCAGGCCCGGTGAGTCCCCGACCTCCTTCCGGAGGTTTCCCGCCCGGCCGGCGAGCGATCGACGGCCCCGTTTCCGTCCTTCCTTCCTGTAGACAACTGTCGAGGGCGAGCGCGCCCCGCGCGCGCTCGCAAAATCCCGCACGGGCAGGAGAGAGAGGATGAAGAATACCGAGACGGCGCGCGACCTGCTGATCGCCCTCCACGCCACGCCGGCGCTCGACCGCGGCGCGGTGTGCCTGCTCGCCCGAGACGCCGAGCGCTGGACCGGCCGCTCGCCCCGGGCGGCGGGGGCGCTGGCGGCCGAGCTGGGCCTGCCGAGGGACCAGGTCCGGCGCGCCCTGCTCGCCGCGGCGGACGCTCCACGGCTCGCCGACCGCGAGCGCGAGCGGGCCGAGGCGCACGGCGGGCGGCTCCTCACCCGGCTCGATCCCGAGTACCCCGAGGCGCTCGGCCATCTCGCCCTCCAGCCGCCG
>DATBQN010000199.1:0-6520 GCA_036560825.1 Thermoanaerobaculia bacterium | reverse complement strand
AGAAGCAACTCAAAGGTTGGACGCGCGCGCGGAAAGTCACTCTGATAGAGCACGCAAATCCAGAGTGGCAGGACCTGTCAGCCGACCTCGCCTCCCTTCCCCCAGATCCTTCGCTGCGCTCAGGATGACAGTTGGAAGAGGTTTGCGGTTTGCCGGCTCATGTCAGGCTGGCTGTAAGACGGCCTAGCGATTCATTCCAGCGCGAAGATCTCCGTGTGGGGCTGGCCGGGAGTGACGTGGAGCTCGCGGGCGAGCTCGAGGACCTGGCGCTCCAGCGCCTCTTTGTGGCGCGCGGAGAGCTGGACCTTGCCGCCCCCCGGCTGCCCCTTGCGGATGAAGCTCCCCACCGGACCGCTGAGATGCCGGAGGCGGGGATCGAAGCGGGCGGCGTTCGCGCGCAGGTAGTCGAGGCTGCAGCGCTCGACGATGCGCGGCAGGTCCGCCTCGTCGAGCGCTAACCCGCAGTGCGCCGCCACGCGGCGGAGAGCTCCCGGCGGATCGGTCACCAGGTCGTCGTAGTCGAGGAAGAGGACGTTGGGATCGTTCCGGTGCGGCCACCAGGAGCGCAGGTGCTCGCACCAGGTGCCGCCCAAGCCCGGATGTCCCTTGACGAACTCGCGCAGGAAGGCGTCGAGGTCGAGGCCGCGCTCCTCGATCTGCGCCGAGAGGCGGTAGGCCGCCGCCGCCACGTCGCGGACGTCGCGCGCGAGGTAGACGACGCGGCCGCCCCGCGGCAGCCGCTCGTAGGTGAGGTGGCTGCGGAAGACGCGCGGCGAGGGGAGGCCCTGGACGTGCGGCGCGCCGAGCTGGACGAGGTCGGCCTCGAGGGTCGGCGAGACTTGGGCGATGTGCCCGAAGCTCAGCTCGCCGCCGGTCGTCAGCTGGTAGAGCGCCATCTGCAGGAGGGTCAGGCCGGAGCGCGGGAAGCCGACGAGGAAGACGTCGTCCGCGCGCGGTTTGAAGCGGGTCGCGAGAGCGAGATCCTGGCGCGCGCGCACGAGGCGCCACGGAATGCTCGCCGCCGCCGGACGCCAGCGCCGCTGTCGCGCCGCGCCGGACGGCGATGGAGGCGAGGCTCCCCCGTTCGATCCGTTCGCGGGCCCAATCGCGGGCGCTTGTTCGGCCCCTAGCGCGGGTCCAATCACGGGCTCGATCGACGGATAGAGCAGCCTCGCGCCGGGCTCGTCGCGCGCCGCCTTGAGCTCGCGGGCGAGGGCGGCGACCGGGCTCGTCACGAGCGCCTGCTGCCGGGATGAGAGGTCCCGTCGTCCCACCCCGGGCGCCGCGCCGTCGAAGAACCAGTCGCTCGCCGAGGTGCGGTGGAGGCGCGGATCGAACTTGTCGCCGTGCGCCTTCATGTAGGCGATGCCGCAGCGCTCGAGGATGCGCGGCATCTCGGCCTCCGTCACCGGCAGCCCGCAGAACGCCGCCACCCGCCGCACCGTGCCGGCGAGATCGGCGAGCATCTCGTCGTAGCGGAGGAAGAGGACGTTGGGATCGTCGCGGTGCGGCCACCAGGAGCGTACGTGGCTCGCCCAGGTGCCGCCGCCGAACATCGGATGCCCGCGGAGGAACAGGTTCATGAAAAGGTCGGGCTGGATCTCGCGCCCCGAGACCAGGGCGCTATGGTGGTAGGCCGAGAGGGCGACGTCGCGCACGTCGCGCACGACGTAGATGAGCTTGCCGGTGCGCGGCAGCCCGGAGCGGTGGAGATGGCTCTTGAGGATGCGCGGCGAGGGAAACGCGGCGAGGTAGTCCCGCAGATCGAGCCAGGGCTCGGCCTCGAACCAGGGCGAGACGGCGAGGATGTGGGGGATGCGCTCGACGTCGCCGTCCGTGGTGAGCTGGAAGAGGATCATCTGCAGGAGCGTCGTCCCCGACTTGGGATAGCTGCAGACGAAGACGTCGTCGGGACGCGGGTCGAAGCCGGCGCGGGGCCTGGCCTGCGGGCCGCGCCAGCGCAAGACGGCCGACTGGTAGAGGGCGAGGACCTGGAAGCGGGCCTTGAGACGCCAGAGCTGGAGCGCGTTCACCTTGCACCTAGCATCCGGAGGCTGCCGGGCGCTCCCGGAAGGGGAGGAGTCTAGGGACGAGGGAAGACGCTTGTAAACGGTGGAGTCGAGGGTTTACACCCGCGGCGGCTACATCAGGGCATCGTAGAGAGGGAAGCGCTCGGCGAGGGCGTGGACGCGGGCCTCGACCGACGCCCGCACGCTCTCGTCCTCGGGAGCGCGGAGCACCTCGGCGATCAAGCCGCCGACGAGGTCCATCTCGGGCTCGCGCATGTCGCGGCTGGTCAGCGCCGGCGTGCCGATGCGGATGCCGGAGGCGACGAGCGGCGGGTTGGGGTCGTACGGGATGGTGTTCTTGTTGACCGTGATGCGCGCCGCCTCGAGCGCCTTCTCCGCCACCTTGCCGGTCGAGCCGGCGGCCGAGACGTCGAGCAGGAAGACGTGGTTGTCGGTGCCGCCGGAGACCACCCGGAAGCCCTCGGCGATGAGCCGCGCGGCGAGGGCGCGGGCGTTGGCCACGATCTGCCGCTGGTAGCCGCGGAACTCCTCGCTCGCGGCCTCCTTGAGCGCCACCGCCTTGGCGGCGATGATGTGCATGAGCGGCCCGCCCTGGATGCCGGGGAAGACGGCGCGGTCGATCTCCTTGGCGAAGGCCTCCTCGCACATCACCATGCCGGCGCGCGGGCCGCGCAGCGTCTTGTGCGTCGTGGTGGTGACGAACTGGCAGTGGGGGACGGGCGAGGGATGGAGCCCGGCGACGACGAGGCCGGCGATGTGCGCGATGTCGGCCATCACCAGGGCGCCGATGCGATCGGCGATGGCGCGGAAGCGCGCGAAGTCGATCACCCGGCTGTAGGCGGAGGCGCCGCAGACGATGAGCTTCGGCCGCTCGGCGAGGGCGATGCGCTCGACCTCGTCGTAGTCGATGCGCTCGCTGCCGCGCTCGACGCCGTAGGCGACGACGCGGAAGTCGCGGCCCGAGTAGGAGAGCCGGTGGCCGTGGGTGAGGTGGCCGCCGGCGGAGAGGTCCATCCCCATCAGCGTGTCGCCGGGCTTCAGCACGGCGAAGTAGACCGCCATGTTGGCGGAGGTCCCGCTGTGGGGCTGGACGTTGACGTGCGCGGCGCCGAAGAGGGCCTTGGCGCGGTCGATGGCCAGCCGCTCGGCGACGTCGACGAACTCGCAGCCGCCGTAGTAGCGGCGGCCGGGGTAGCCTTCGGCGTACTTGTTGGTGAGGACGCTGCCCGCCGCCTCGAGCACGGCGCGGCTGACGAAGTTCTCGGAGGCGATCAGCTCCAGGCCCTGGTTCTGTCGCGCGCGCTCGTCGGCGATGGCCTGGTAGATCTCGGGGTCGGCGGCCTTGAGCGATCGGTAGTCCGGCATGTCGGCCGATCAGCCTTCCGGCTCGCTCGCCTTCTCCTTGGCCTTGGCTTTTTCAGGCGCCTTCTCGGCGTCGCCGGCGCCCGCCTCGGCCTTCTTGGGCGCGCTCTTCTTCGCCGCCGGCTTCTTGGCGGCGCCCTCGGTGGCGGGCTTCTTGGCGGCGGGCTTCTTCTTCGGCTCGGCCTTCGCCGCCGCCTCGCCGCCCGCTTCGGCGGCGCCCGGCGTCTCGCCCTCGGCCGCCGCCGGCTTCTTCACCGGCCGCTTCGAGGACTGCACCCGGTCGGGCTTGTGCTGCGCCGCCGACGCCTCCTTGTGGCGCTTCTTCAGGCGCTGGATGCGGCGCTGGCGGCGGCGCCTCAGCTCTCGGTCTTTTTCTCTCATGCCTCCTCCTCAGATGGCGAGCGGCGAAGAATCGGTAAATTCAGGTGACAAAGCGGCGTCAGCTTGGCGCACCCTCCGGCCGCGTGTCAAGGAAGGCACGAGGCGTCTAGAGCGGGATGTTGCCATGTTTCTTCGCCGGCAGGCTCGAGCGCTTGGCGGAGAGCTGGCGCAGGGCCCGCACGATCTCGCGGCGGGTGGTGCGCGGCTCGATGACGGCGTCGACGAAGCCGCGCTCGGCGGCGATGTAGGGAGAGGAGAAGCGGGCCCGGTACTCGGCGACCTTCTCGGCGCGGAGCGCCGCCGGCTCGGCCGCCGCCTCGAGCTCGCGGCGGTAGAGGATGTTGACGGCCCCCTCGGGGCCCATCACCGCGATCTCGGCGGTGGGATAGGCGAGGTTGACGTCGGTGCGCAGGTGCTTGCTCGCCATGACGCAGTAGGCGCCGCCGTAGGCCTTGCGGGTGATCACGGTGATCTTCGGCACCGTCGCCTCGGCGTAGGCGAAGAGGAGCTTGGCGCCGTGCTTGATGATGCCGCCGAACTCCTGCTGGGTGCCGGGGAGGAAGCCCGGCACGTCCTCGAAGGTGACGAGCGGTAGGTTGAAGGCGTCGCAGAAGCGCACGAAGCGGGCGCCCTTGAGCGAGGCGTCGATGTCGAGCACGCCCGCCTGGTAGCTCGGCTGGTTGGCGAGGATGCCGACGCTCCGGTTGCCGAAGCGGCCGAAGCCGACGACCAGGTTCCTCGCGTAGCCCGCGTGGACCTCGAGGAAGCGGCCGTCGTCGACCACCTCGGCGATCAGGCGCTTGACGTCGTAGGGCTTGTTGGGGTCCTCGGGGACGAGCGCGTTCAAGGCGGCGGAGTCGCGGTCCGGGTCGTCGTCGCTCGTCCCCGGCGGCGGATCGTCGACGTTGTTGCTCGGCAGGTAGGAGAGGAGGTCGCGGATCGCCGCCAGGCAGGCGGCGTCGCTCTCCACCGTGAAGTGGCAGACGCCGCTCTTCCCGGCGTGGGTGGCGGCGCCCCCCAGCTCCTCCTTGCTCACCTCCTCGTGGGTCACCGTCTTGATCACGTCGGGGCCGGTGACGAACATGTAGCTCGTCCCCTCGACCATGAAGATGAAGTCGGTGATCGCCGGCGAGTAGACGGCGCCGCCGGCGCAGGGCCCCATGATGGCGGAGATCTGCGGCACCACGCCGGAGGCCATGGTGTTGCGCAGGAAGATGTCGGCGTAGCCGCCGAGCGAGGCGACCCCCTCCTGGATGCGGGCGCCGCCCGAGTCGTTCAGGCCCACGATCGGCGCGCCGTTCTCGACCGCGAGGTCCATCACCTTGCAGATCTTCCGCGCGTTGGTCTCCGAGAGCGAGCCGCCGAAGACGGTGAAGTCCTGGGCGAAGACGTAGACGAGGCGCCCGCCGACGGTGCCGTAGCCGCAGACGACGCCGTCGCCGGGGACCTGGTTAGCGTCCATCTCGAAGTCTCGGCAGCGATGGGTGACGAGGGCGTCGAGCTCGACGAAGGAGCCGGCGTCGAGGAGCAGCTCGACCCGCTCGCGCGCCGTCATCTTGCCGGCGGCGTGCTGGCGCGCCATGCGCTCCTCGCCGCCGCCGCGCGCGGCCTCGGCGAGGCGGGCCCGCAGCTCGTCGATCTTTCCGCTCTCCGCTCCGGCCATGCGGGACGGATCTTACCAGTCCATGCCATGATCGCCGCGTGCCGGTCTCGCCGTTCTCGCAGCTCGACGCCGCCGCCGTCGCCCGCACCCTCTCCCAGATCGCCGAGCAGCCCGACGACCTCGCCGACGCCTACTTCGAGCGCCGCGAGGACGTCGAGCTGCAGCCGGAGAGCGAGGGGCCGGGCCTCCGCGTGCTGCGCGAGGAGGGGTTCGCCGTGCGCCTCGTGCGCGGCGGCCACACCTACTTCGCCTCGCGCGACGGCATCGCGGGGAAGCCGTTCGGGGAAGCGGTCCGGCAGGTGGCGCGGGCGCTCCCCGCCGCCAACTACTCGGAGCCGGCGCTCGCCGTCGCGCCGTGGCTGGAGACGGGGGAGACGACCGGACCGGCATCCGCAGCACCGGCCTCCGACCTCCATCAGCTCGCGGAATTTCCGGCGCTCGTCGCGCGGGCCATTCGCGCCCATCACGTCGGCTTCCCCCTTCACCTGACGGTGCGCCGCCACCGCCGTTTCCTCATGGTGGTGGGCTCGCGGCTCGCCGCCGAGCCGCAGAGCGAGACCTTCTACAGCTGCGCGGCGGAGCTCGCCTGGGGCCGCCACGGCGCCCTCTTCCCCGAGCTCACGGCCGGGGCGGCGCAGAGCCTCGCCGACGCCTGCGTCGCCCTCTTTCGCGCCCGCAACGCGCCGCCTGCCGAGCTGGCGAACGGCGTCGCCGTGCTGGGGCCGGCGGCGACCGCCGTCCTCCTCCACGAGGCGGTCGCCCACGCCCTCGAGGCGGACACGCTCGCCGCGACCGGCCGGCCGGAGGCCGCGCTGGGCCTCGCGCTCGGCGCCCCCTGCCTCGACGTCCTCGACGATCCGGGGGCGGCGCCGGCCGGGGTCCGCCGGACGAGCGACGACGAGGGGTCCCCCGTCTGCCGCCGCTGGCTGCTCCGCCGCGGCATCGTCGAGCAGCCGCTCGCCGACGCGCTCTGGTCACGCCTCTCCCCGGCCTACCTGCCGGGCGCCGGCCGGCGCGGCAGCCGGCATCTGCCGCCGGGGCCGCGCTCCAGCCACCTCGAGCTCCTCCCCGGCGACGCCGCGGA
>DATBQN010000198.1:0-3271 GCA_036560825.1 Thermoanaerobaculia bacterium | reverse complement strand
AGCTGGAGAACGTCCGAGGCCAGTTCAACCTCTTCGTCGATGGCGGTCTGAACCTCCGCTGGCCGCTCTTCGACCACGGAGGGAGCGTCACGTTCTTTGCCAACGCGACCGGACAGGAAGGGCTCGCCGGCGGCGGCTTCGCCGAGTACCAGAGCGTGCTCGCGTCGTGGACCGGGGCGGTGGGCACGAAGATCCACTACGTCTACGGCGGCACGACCCAGGCGACCGGCGGCCTGACGACCTTCGACAACGTCAACACCATCCTCTTCAACGACCCCAACAACGAGCTGCCCTCGAAGTTCAGCTGCTCGTCGGGCGGCATCCTCGCCATCAGCGGCCCCTGGTACGATCCGTCGACGACCCACAAGTTCAACGGCCGCACCCTGATCTCGATCCAGGGCGCCGACACCGTCACCAACTCCGGGATCGCCTGCTTCTTCCAGTTCAGCCACTCGCCCTCGAAGGCCGCCCAGGAGCTCTTCGGCCACGAGCTGGGGCACACCCTGGGGCTCGGTCACTCCTGCGGCGACGCCGCGAGCGGCACCTGCACGGACGCGGTGAAGAACGACGCCCTGATGCGGGCCTTCATCCACGACGACGGCCGCGGCATGCGCCTCGGCGCCGACGACGTCGCCGGGGTCCACTTCCTCTACGGCCCCACGACCGTGAAGCTGGGCTCCTGCAAGTCGAGCCCGACCGCGCTCTGCCTTGGCCGCCGCTTCCTCGCCACGGTCTCGTGGCTCAACCAGTTCGACGGCTCGAGCGGGGTGGGACGGGCGATCCCGCGCTCGGCGACGACCGGCTTCTTCTCCTTCGGCGATCCCTCGAACGTCGAGCTCCTGGTCAAGACCCTCGACTTCGGCGGCGTGACCAAGGTCTTCTACGGCGAGCTGACCAACCTGCAGTTCAACCTGACCCTCACCGACACCGCGACCGGCGACGTCAAGACCTATTCCAACACGCCGGGAGACTGCGGCGGCATCGACCAGTCGGCCTTTGCCGGCAGCACGGCGGGGAGCGGCGGATCCGCCGCCGCGCGGCCGCTCGCTTTCGAGCCCGCGGCGCTGGTGAGCCGAGCGGCGAGGGCCTCCTCCGGCGCCTGCCAGGCGAGCCGCACCACGCTCTGTCTGCTGAACGGCCGCTTCACGGTGACCGTCGACTGGGCGAATCCGGGCGACGGCTCGAGCGGCCAGGGTACCGCCGCGGCGCTCTCCAAGCTGGTGGGGATCTTCTCCTTCACCGATCCCTCGAACGTCGAGCTGATGACCAAGGTGATCCAGTTCCCCGACCGGGTCGCGTTCTTCTATGGCGCCCTCTCCGACCTGCCGTACACCATCCACGTGACCGACAACACCACCGGGGCGACCAAGACCTACACCGGCACCAGCGGCAGGCTCTGCGGAGGGCTCGACAACGACGCGTTCTGAGCTTGGAGGGAGACCGGCGTCGCTGGGGGTACGGCGACCGGCCGCTGGCCGACCCCACGGAGGACGGCGATTTGATTCGGGTATAGATTGGCGCCACCGTGGCGATCTCCGGGAGGAGCGACTCCGGCCGGGTGCCGGAGCTGGACGGCCTGCGCGGCCTCGCGATTCTCTCCGTCGTCGCCTGGCACTACGTGGCCGTGCCGCTCATGGCCTGGCCCGGCCCGGTCGCCCTCCTGGTCGGCCGCTCGCTCCGCCTGGCGTGGAGCGGCGTCGACCTGTTCTTCGTCCTTTCAGGCTTCCTGATCGGCGGCGTCCTCCTCGACCATCGGGACTGCCCCCGCTATTTCCGCGCCTTCTATGCCCGGCGCGCCTGTCGCATCCTGCCGCTCTACATCCTGTGGTTCGGGCTCTTCCTCCTGCTGCCGGCGATCGCCCCGCGCTTCGCGGCGCAGCCGGCCCTCGACCCTCTCTTCCGCCCGTCGCTGCCGACCTGGTCCTACGCCACCTTCACCCAGAATCTGTGGATGGCGCGCCATCTGAGCTTCGGCGCGGAGTGGATGGGGATCACCTGGTCGCTGGCCATCGAGGAGCAGTTCTATCTCGCGCTGCCGCTCCTCATCCGCTTCGTCCCGGCGCGACGGCTTCCGGGCGCTCTGGCGGCGCTCGGCCTCGCGGCGCCGGTGCTGCGGGCGCTGGCCGGGCCGCGGCGCTACTTCACGGTCTACGTCCTGACCCCCTGCCGGGCCGACGCCCTGCTCCTCGGGGTGCTCTGCGCCTATCTTCTCCGGCAGGAGGATTGGCGGCGGGCGATCCTCAGGGCGCGGCCGGCGCTCCATGGGCTGATCGTCGTCGTGATCCTCGCCCTGGGCGGTCTCTGCCTCTTCCGCCATCCGGGCTTCGAGGGGAGCCCGTACCTCCCTTCCCTGCTCGCCGTGTTCTACGGCTCGATCCTGCTGCTCGCCGTCACCGGAGAAGCCGGCCCCATCCCCTGGCTCCTCCGTCGCGTCTGGCTGCGCCGCCTGGGGCTCGTCGCCTATGGCGTCTACCTCCTCCATCCGGCGCTCGACCGCCTGGCCCACGCCTGCATCGTCGGCCGCTCGCCCGCGCTGCAGGCGCCTGCCGAGATCGCGGCCACCGCCGTCGCCGGCGTCGCGACCTGGGCCTTGGCGGCGCTCTCCTGGAAGTGCTTCGAGAGGCCGCTGATCGCCCTCGGGCACCGGGTCGCCTACGGCGACCGGCCGGCGGCCGGGCCCGCGGAGGCCGGTCTACGCGAGGTTGGTGTAGAACATCGGCCGACCCTGGGACGCCCTGACATCGAGGCTGGCCGATGAAGGAGCGCATCGGCTCGCCGGCGGGTCCCTACCGGAAGATCCGCGCCGTCGTGGCGCGCATTCCGCGCGGCCGGGTGGCGACCTACGGTCAGGTGGCGACGTACGCGGGCCTGCCCGGCCACGCCCGCCAGGTGGGCACCGCGCTCGGCTGCCTCGCGGACGGCTCGACGCTGCCCTGGCATCGCGTCATCAACGCGCGGGGCGAGATCAGCTCGCGCGGCGACCTGGGGCTCCACGAGGGCTTCCAGCGCCACCTCCTGGAGGAGGAGGGAGTGGTCTTCGACGCCCGCGGCCGGATCGACCTCGATCGCTTCGGCTGGGAGCCCGCGGCCGCCCGCTCGCCGCGAGCGGGCAAGCGGCGCGGGTAGGCCACGGCAGAGAGCCGCGCTACCCGGCCGTCCGCGCCAGGCGGAAGCCGACGGTGCGGACGCGGGTGGCGTCGTGGGTCGAGCCGCGGGCGGCGAGGCGGCAGGTGTTGGCGAGGGCGTACCAGCTGCCGCCGCGGAGGACGTG
>DATBQN010000197.1:0-5517 GCA_036560825.1 Thermoanaerobaculia bacterium | reverse complement strand
GCGGCACGCCGGTGCAGCGGATCGTCTACGCCGAGAACGAGGCGAACTACTGCCCGACCTGCCAGACCCGCGGGCGCCTCCTCGCCGTCGAGGTCGCCGGTGCGCTTGAAGGGAGAGAGACGGGCGCGGTGGAGGATCTCGTCCGAGTAGGCGTTGCCGATGCCGGCGAGGAGCCGCGGGTCGGTGAGGGCGCGCTTGAGCGTGTGGTTGCCGCGGCGGAGCGCCGCCGCGAAGTCGTCGCGCGAGGCGGCGAGCGGCTCGACCCCGCCGGGGTCCTCGGCGGCGAGCGCCGCCTCGCCCGCGACGAGCTTGAGCGACGCCCGCTTCTTCGTGCTCGCCTCGGTCAGGAGCAGCGTCCCGGCAGGGAAATCGAAGGCCGCGAGGACGCTCTTGCTCCCCGTCTTCGCGCCCCTGGCGCGCCAGTGGAACCTTCCCGCGATCATCAAGTGGAAGACGAGGAAGAGCCCGCCCTCGAGCTCCCAGACGATGCGCTTGCCGAGCCGGCGGAGGCCCTCGACGCGACGCCCCTCGGCCGACGAGATCGGCGGCTCGACCGAGCGCAGCACGAACGGGCTCCCCAGGCGCACCCGCTCGAGCGTCTGGCCGGCGATCCGCGGCACCAGCCGCTCGAGGTAGAGGGTGAGATCCGGCAGCTCGGGCACGGGCCGCCTCCGCCGGGCCTCAGTGCTTGGGTCCCAGGATGTCCCGGAACTTCCCCTGTCGCTTCACCGCGACGGCGCCGCTGATGGAAGCTCCCGCCGGCAGAGCGGGCAGGCCGTCGTCGCGGCTCTTCTGATCGCTCAGGGCCTGGGCCGCTTCCCTGCTGGCGGAGGAGACGACGAGGATCTCGAAGCGGTCCTCCTTGGATCTCCTCAGGTTGATGGACCATTGGCCGTCCTTCGGGAACAGCTCCCCCCGAGGATAGAGCGCGCCGTCTTTCTGCCGGATACAGAGGAATATCCGCTGGTCGCCGAGCCCCTGGACGGTGCCTTGCACCGGGATCGGATCGCCGACCTCGTCTCCACTGGCAGGCGACGTGATCGTGACCCGCGGCGGCGGCGGCGGCACGGGCGCGGCGGGAGCGGGATTCGCGGTCCGCATGTCGGCCGCCGGAGCCTTGGAGAGCTTGGAGGGCTCGCCGTCGAGGGGAACCTTGGCCACCGGGACCTTTGCGGGTTTGGGCTTGGGCTTGGGAGGAGGAACGACCTCCGGCAGATCCGTGGAGGCCTGGTCGTGGGCGCGGTCCGCACCGGGCGCACCCTTCCCGACCGCGGGATCGGCGCTTGCGCCGGCGGTGGGGCCGACAGGATTCGCGGTGGGCGCGGCGGGCGCGGGGCTCACGGGGGCCTTGGCGGCCACGTCGCTCGCCGGGACCACGCTGCCCGCTTCGGGCTTGGCCCCCTGGCCTGGCGACGGAAGGGTCGAGGGCCGCCGCGGCCAAAAGACCGACGCCAGCACGACGGCTGCCACCAGCACGAGAGCGGCGCCAGAGAGCAGCCACACCCGCCGCCCCGCGGCCGCCGGAGCAGCGGCAGCCTCCTCCCCCAGGATCTCCTGGATCGTGTGAGCGAGGCGGTCGACGTCGTAGGCCCAGCGGGCGTCGCTGAGCTCGATGGCGTTGCGCCGCGCCAGGCGGGCGAGCGAGGGCGGCAGCTCGTCGGCGCGCGGCATCGGCGCGTCCTGAACGAGCACCGGGATGACCCGGATGTTGCGCGCCAGGGCGGACTCGAGCTCCAGGCGGACGAAGTCCGCGGGGTCGTCGAGGCGCCGGTGCCCGGCCGCGTCGTGGATGGTCAGCCACTCGCGGCCGATGACGACGATCAGCGCCTGGCACGAGTCCACCGCCTGCTCGATGGCCTCGACGAAATCGACGCCGGGCTGGAGGGTGTCGATGTCCATGAACAGCCGGCCGGCGAAATGGCTGCTCAGGGCATCGAACAGCCGCCCCGCGTGGCCGGAGCTGTCCTCCCGCCGGTAGTTGATGAAGATGTTCGCGGAGCGTCCCCGCGGTCTGGCACGTTGCGCGCTCATGGTCGTCCTCCAGGCCCCGTCTCCAGGCCCCGGCGCTCGGACTTTCCCCTCATCATAGGCGCCGCGAGGCACCGGGCGTTACACCCTCTGCAGCGAAGCTGAAACGAATGCCCGCGGCGCGGCGGCCGCCCTCGCCTCAGTCCTCGAGCGTCGGCAGGGTCTTCAGCACCTCATGGGCCCGCGGCCGATCGACCACCGGCTCGTCCTTGCGGATCCTTCCATCGCGAAAGGCGATGACGCGCTTGGCGAACTGCGCGATGTCGGGCTCGTGCGTCACCAGCACGATGGTCAGTCCGCGCCCGTTGAGGTCCTGGAGGATCTCCATGATCTCGACCGACGTGCGGCTGTCGAGGTTCCCCGTGGGCTCGTCGGCCAGCAGGATCGACGGGCGGTTCACCAGGGCGCGCGCGATCGCCACCCGCTGTTGCTGGCCGCCGGAGAGCTGCGAGGGGTAGTGGCTGGCGCGGTCGGCGAGCCCCAGCAGGGCGAGCGCCTCCGCGGACCGCCGCGCGCGCTCCGCCTTGTCGAGCGGCGAGTAGAGCGTCGGGAGCTGCACGTTCTCGAGCGCGGTCGTGCGCGGCAGCAGGTTGAAGCCCTGGAAGACGAACCCGAGCTTGCTGTTGCGGATGGCGGCGAGCGCCCGCTTGTCGAGGGCGGAGACGTCGGCCCCCTCGAGACGATAGCGTCCGGAGCTCGGCCGGTCGAGGCACCCCAGGATGTTCATGAAGGTCGACTTGCCGCTGCCGCTCGCCCCCATGATGGCGACGAAGCCGGCCGGCTCGATCGCCAGGGTCACGCCGCGCAGGGCGTGCACCCGCGTCTCGCCCAGCTCGTAGTACTTGTGGACGTCGTCCACGCGGATGACCGCGTCGTCGCTCTGCAAGCGGCTCTCCAAGCGGCTCTCCAAGCGGCTCTGCAGGGCTACCGCCGGCCTCCCTGAGCGCCCGGCAGCGGCGCCTTGGAGGTCACGGAGCTGGTGACGACGTCGTCGCCCGGCGCCAGCGCGCCCGCGATCACGCGGACGACCTCCGTGTAGGTGTGGTCGGTGATGCCGAGCAGGACCTCGACGGGCTCGACGGTGTCGCCGGGGAGCAGCTTCCAGACGACGGCGCTCTCCGCTCGCTCCTGGCGCCGCGGCGCCGCGCCGAGGGCCGCGCGCGCCGGCGGACCGATCGCCGGGGCGGTTGCGGCGGCCGCGGCGGACGGCCTGCCCGCGTCGATGCCGTGCTCGGCATAGATCGCGCGCACCGCCTCCGGCGGCATCGGCGGCTTGTAGCGCAGCGCGGCGTTGGGGACCTTCACCACGTTCTCGGCGGTGGCGACGGGGATCGTCACGTAGGCCGTCATGCCGGGGAAGAGCTTCAGCTCCGGGTTCGCGAAGTCGATGATCGCGTCGTAGGTGACGACGTTCTGGATCGTCGTCGGATTCATCCGCAGCTGGCTCACCACGCCCCGGAAGAGGTCGTGCGGAAACGCGTCGACCTTGAACGTCACCGGCTGCCGGAGGCCGATGCGGCCGACCTCGGACTCGTCCACCTTGGTGTAGACCTGCATCTTGGCAAGGTCCTGGGCAATGGTGAAGATCGTCGGCGCCTGGAGCGAGGCGGCGACCGTCTGGCCGACGTCGACGTTGCGCGCCACCACGGTCCCGTCGATCGGCGAGCGGATCACCGTGTAGTCGAGATTGGTGCGCGCCACCGAGACGGCGGCCGCCTTCTGGCTGACCTGCGCGCGGGCCTGCGCGACGTTCGCCGCCGCGGCCTCGACGCCCGCCTTCGCCGCCTCGTAGTTGGCCTGCGCGAGATCCAGGGCCTGCCGGGTTTCGATGAGCATGCGCGAGAGGGCCGCGGCGCGCTCGTAGTCGGCCTTCGTCTGCACCGCCGCCGCGCGCGCCTTGGCGAGATTGGCCTCGGCGGCGACGACGTTGGCCTTGGCGTTCTCGAGGTCGGCCGACGCCTGCAGCAGCGCTCCCTGGAACAGCGCCGGGTCGATGAGCGCGATGACGTCGCCCCGGTGGACGCGGGAGTTGAAGTCCGCGTTGAGCTTGGCGACGGCTCCCGAGACCTGCGAGCCCACCTGCACCGTGATGACGGCGCTCACCGTGCCGGTGGCCTCCACGGTGTCGCGGATCTCTCCCCGCTCCACCTTGGCGGCGAAATAGCGCACCTCGTCGCCGCGCCGGAGGAGCCAGGCGCCGGCGAGCGCCGCGGCCGCGCCGGCGAGGACGAGGACGAGGAGGATCCTGCGGCGCCTGAGCCAGGGGGCTCGAGGAGCCGTGGCGGGCGGCTCACTCATAACGGAGCGCCTCGATGGGATCGAGCCGCGACGCCTTGCGCGCCGGGTAGTACCCGAAGAACACTCCCACCGCGAAGGAGAAGAGCGCGGCGAGGAGCACCGCCTCGATCGACAGCTCCATGGGCCAGACGAGCGCCCGCCCGACGACGACGGATCCGGCGATCCCGACCAGCACCCCCGCCGCGCCGCCGACCAGGCTCAGCATCACCGACTCGCCGAGGAACTGGAGCTGGATCGCCTCCTCCGTGGCGCCCACCGCCACCCGCACGCCGATCTCGCGCGTGCGCTCGGTGACCGAGACCAGCATCACGTTCATGATTCCGATCCCTCCCACCACGAGCGAGATCGAGGCGATGGCGACGAGCAGCAGGGTGAGCGTCCGGCTGGCCTCGATCTGCGCCTGGATCACGTCCTCGGGGTTGCGGATGTTGAAGTCGTCGTCCTCGTCCGGGCGCAGGTGGTGCCGGTCGCGGAGCAGCGCGGCCGCCTGTTGCCCGGCGACCTTCACGGCCCCCTGCGAGACGGCCGAGCAGAGCACGTCGTCGAGCCAGGTGACGCCCTTGATCTTCTTCTGCACCGTCGTGTAGGGAAGGAGGATGGTGTCGTCCTGATCCTGGCCGGAGACGGAGAGCCCCTTCGGCTTGAGGGTCGCCACGACCTTGCACGGCAGGTTGTGCAGGCGGATCAGCTCGCCGATCGGCTCCCCGACGCCGAAGAGCTGGTCGCGCACGGTGCGGCCGATGACGCAGACGTCGGCGGCCCGCTCGACGTCGTCCGGCGAGAAGACGGCGCCCTGGTCGACGGCCCAGCGCTTGATGTCGAAGTATTCGGGGGAGACGCCGCGGTAGGACGTGAACCAGTTCTGGTTGCCGTAGACGACCTGCGTCGAGCCGTCGACGTTCGGCGAGACGCTCTTGATCAAGGGGATCTGATCCTTGATCGCGGCGGCGTCGGCGAGCGTGAGCGTGCTCGTGCCGTGCGTCCCGGTGCGGACCCCGTTGACCGCGCGCCCGCCCGCCTCGACCCACACGAAGTTGTCGCCCAGGTTGTTGAGCTGCGCCTCGACCCTCGCCTGGCCCGCCTTGCCGATCGCCACGACGCAGATCACCGCGGCGATGCCGATGGCGATGCCCAGCACGGTGAGCAGGCTGCGCAGCTTGTTTCTGACCAGCGCCCAGACCGCGGACGCCA
>DATBQN010000196.1:0-2094 GCA_036560825.1 Thermoanaerobaculia bacterium | reverse complement strand
GGTCGCCCTCGGCCTCGCGCTCGGCTTCGCCCTCGCCGTCGCGGCGAGCCGCCTGGCGAGGAGCCTGCTGATCGGCATCAGCCCGACCGATCCGGTGGCCTACGTCGTCATGCCGCTGGTCCTCGGTCTGGTCGCCCTGGCGTCCATCTATGCGCCGGCTCGGCGGGCGACCCAGGTCGATCCCACCGTCGCGCTGCGCAACCGCTGACCTCCGCTCTCGATCTGCCGTGCCCGGGGCTCGGGATGTCCCGGGTTCTTCACGCCTGCACACATTACGAAGTAGCAAGGCTCGTGCATCTCAAAACAAGGCGAGATCGTCTAGGGGAGGGGAGGAAGGGGCGCCGTTACGAAGCCGTCGAATCGCCATGAAGCTCCTCTACGACGAGAGTCACAACCAAACCTGGACGATCGATCCGGCGCGCGCCGTGGAGCTCTGCCGGCAGACCAATGAGGCATTGCGCTACTACTCCTATGCGCACGTGGCGGAGCTGGTGCGGGCGCGTTTCGGCGGCAGCGTGGCCCGCCTCGTGTCGGGGCCGCTCACCCCCGCTCTGCTGGCGACCGGCGACCTGCTTCTGCTCAACCACTGTTGCCGGCGCGACCACGAGCATCTGGGCGTGGGCGGCGAGCCGATCTTCACCGCGCCGGAGATCGCGGCGATCCGCGGCGCGGTCGAGGGCGGCCTGGGCCTCCTGGTGCTCGGCGAGTTCGAGACCGAATCCTGGGGGTCGAACGTCAACGCGGTGCTCGCGCCCTTCGGCATGCGGTTCAACGACGATGTCGCGACCGTCCCTGCCGCGGGTATTCGCGGGCCGCTGCGGCTGCCGGTCTTCGAGACCGCGGGTATCGCCTCTCATGCCGCGACCGGCGGCGCCGCGAAGATCAGCTACGGCGCCGGCTGCACGCTCGCCCTCCTCGACGGCCGCGCCTCCGCGCTGGTGACCTCGGGCGAGGGCGCGGTGCTCCTCGCCGCGGCCGAGGTCGGCCGCGGGCGGGTGGTGGCGGTCGGCGACTCCGACCTCTTCGCCGAGCCCTTCATCTCCTACAACGACAATCGTGCGCTGCTTGTCGCCCTCCTCGCCTGGCTCGCCGGCGAGAGCGCGGTGGCGGCGGTAGCAACGGTGACAACGCAGCCGGCGAAGACAGCCTCCGGTGCCGCGGAGGAGACCGCCCACGCCCTCGTCGCCCACGCCCTCGCGCCGGCGAGCGACCTCGCGCCGGGCACCGTCGTCGACCTCGACGCCGAGGGGCGCGAGCGCACCGGCGAGCTCCTCGCCGGCCTGCCGATCGACCCCTACGCCGACTTCGAGGGCTTCGCCTTCGAGGCCAAGCTCGCCTTCCACGAGCTGCCGCAGCGGCTGCGGCGCACCCTCGTCGAGTTCGCCCATCGCGGCAACATCGACGGCGCCCTGCTGCTTCGCGGCTTCGCCCAGGACCCGGAGATCCCGCCGACGCCGACGCGCTCGGGCGAGCAGGCGCAGAAGGCGACCTATGCGAGCGAGCTGTGGCTGTGCGTGGCGGCGGCGGAGCTCGGCGCGCCGGTGGGCTATCAGCAGGAGAAGCAGGGGAGGATCTTCCAGGACGTCTTCCCGACCGCGCCGAACGCCGAGAAGCTCTCCTCGGAGAGCTCCTCGAGCCTGCTCGACTTCCACACCGAGATCGCCTTCCACCCCTTCATGCCGGACTACGTGCTGCTCTACGGTCTGCGCCAGGACCCGGCGAAGGAGGCCCGCACCTACGTGGCGAGCGTCCGCCGCTTCTTCCACCTGCTCGATCCGGCGGACAAGGACACCCTCTTCGCCAACCTCTTCCGCACCGGGGTCGACTACTCGTTCGGCAACGTCGCGCAGCGCCGCGGCGCGGGGCCCCTGGTCTCGGTCCTCTACGGCGACCGCCTCGATCCGTTCCTGCGCTACGACCTCGACCTGATGGTCGGCGAGACGCCGGCGGCGCGCCGCGCCCTCGAGCTGGTGCGCGAGCTGGTCCACGACGTCAAGCGCGAGCTGGTGGTCGAGCCGGGGAGCCTGCTGATCCTCGACAATCGGCGCTCGGTCCACGCGCGCTCGGTCTTCCGGGCTTCGTACGACGGCCGCG
>DATBQN010000195.1:0-6912 GCA_036560825.1 Thermoanaerobaculia bacterium | reverse complement strand
CGCTCCTCGCGATGAGCGACCCCCTCGACGCGAGGTCCGGCCTCTCCAACCCGCTCTACGCCTCCTCGCTCGAGCTCGCCCGCGTCGAGCGCGCCGGCGGCGAGGCGCGCGTCGAGCTCAGGGGCTACCTCGAGCTCTCCGGCGAGTGCGAGGGCCGCCGCATCCTCGCCCAGCTCCGCGCCACCGCCCTCCAGTTCCAGGGCGTCGACCGCGCCAGCTTCACCGTCGACGGCGAGCCGCTGCCCAGCCTGCTCGCCCAGGCGGCGGCCAGCGCCCCGACCGCCGCCGCCGGACCCTAGCCCGGGACGCCGCTCGCGCCGTGCTCCGGGCGCGCTTGACAGCCGAGATCCGTTGCGTCTACACCTGGGTCCGGAAAGGAGAGAGATCGATGAAATCCAAGCTGCTCCCCGCCGAGAGCGACGAGTACCGGCGGGCCCGCAACGAGCTCCTCGACGCCGAGATCGCCCTGCGCGACCAGCGCGAGCGGGTCGCCGCGCTCCGCCGCAAGCTGCCCCTCGGGGCGCCGGTCCCGGAGGACTACCTCTTTCGCGAAGGTCCGGCGGACCTCGCCGACGACTCGCCCGGCGCCCTCCGCGAGGTGCGCCTCTCGGAGCTCTTCGCCGACGGCAAGGACGAGCTCGTCCTCATCCATTACATGTTCGGCGCCGGCGAGGAGAAGGCCTGCCCGATGTGCACCATGTGGGCCGACGGCTACGACGCCGTGGCGCCGCACGTCGGCGACAAGGTCAACTTCGCGCTCGTCGCCAAGGCGGACATCGCGACGCTGCGCGCCTGGGGGCGCGGGCGCGGCTGGCGGCACCTCCGCCTCCTCTCGAGCCACGACAACCGCTTCAACCGCGACTTCCATGCCGAGTCCGAGACCGGCGGCCAACGGCCCGGGGTGAGCGTCTTCGTGCGCGGCAAGGACGGCGGCATCCGCCACGCCTACACGACGGAGGGGTCGTTCGCGCCCGGCCACCATCGCGGCATCGACCTCTTCAGCCCGGTCTGGAACCTCTTCGACCTGCTGCCCAGCGGCCGCGGGAGCTGGATGCCCAAGTTCGCTTATCCGTAGCGCCCGACGCGCGCCGCTAGAAGCGCGACGCCGCCGCGCCCAGCAGGTACTTCAGGTTGTCGTCGTTCCAGCGGATGCCGGCGCCGAGGAAGAGCGAGTGGGTCTCCAGCGGGTCGTCGTAGCCGCCGACGAGGTAGAGGTTGGGGTGGAACTGGTAGCGGCCGCTCAGCCGCAGGTGGGGCCGCTTCTTGTCCTCGCGGTTGAAGTCGAAGGCCTCGAAGGAGACCATGGCGCGGCGGTTGAAGAGCGGGTAGTCGATCTCGGCGCCGCCGGTGTTCTCGATCAGCCCCGCCCACAGCCGCGAGCCCGCCGGCCCCTTGTAGCCGAAGAGGCCGGTGACGACGTAGCTGTTCTCCGAGGTCAGGGTGTCGATCGTCTGGGTGGAGGTCTGGCCGTCCGGACCGGTGACGGTGATGCGCTGGGTCTTGGTGCGGAGCTTGCCCTCCGGCGTATTGGCGGCCCCGATGCGATAGAGGTGCTTCTGGTCCCCGGGATCGATGTCGACGGTGAGGCCGGAGCGGGAGTTGCCGGCGTTGAGCTTGTAGCTCTGCAGGTCGAGGTTGAGCTGGAAGCGCTGCGCGGCGCCGAGGGTGCCGCTCAGGGTCTCGACGCCGCCCTTGATGCTGTCGAGGGTCGAGACCACCTTGTCGTAGGCCTCGTTCTTGTTGACCAGCTTGCCGACGGTGCCCTCGCCGCCCGCGATCTTGCCGGTGATGTCGTTGAGGTTGTTGACCGAGGTCTGCAGGTTGGCGGTGAGCTGGCGGATGTTGGCGGTCGACGCCGTGACGTCGCCGCGGTTGGCGGCGATCAGATCGGAGATCTGGTTGACCGTGCGCGACATGTCGCCGGCGAGCTGCGGCAGCTGGCGCGCCAGGGCGGCGGAGAGGACGTTGGCGTTGGCCACCGTCGAGGCGACGTTGGCGCGGTTCTCGGCGACCAGGCCGCGGATCACCTCGGTCGTCCCCTTGAGGCTGTCGAGCAGCCCGTTGATCCCGCCGTTGGGCCCGCCGCCGAGTTGGCCGGTGATCCCCTGGATGGACTCGCCGATCGCCTCGAACTTGGCCATCGCGTCGTCGAAGCTGGGCGGCGTCCGGCCGGGGAGGACGGCGTTCGCCGGCAGGGGCGGCGCTCCCTCCGGCCCGGGCACCAGCTCGACGTACTTCTCGCCGAGGAGCCCGAGGTTGGCGATCTTCGCGTAGCTCCCTTCCGTCAGGACGACCGGCTTCTCCAGGCGGAGGCCCACCCTGGCCCGCCGGCCGACCAGGTCGACGCCGTCCACCAGGCCGATGCGCACGCCGGCGAGGCGCACCCCCGCCTTGTCGTCGAGGCCCGCCACCGAATCGAAGACGGCCGAGATCTTGCGGTTGGCGTTGCGCTGGAAAGGATGGATGTCCTCGATGCGCCAGATGAGCAGCGCGAGGACGACGAGTCCGATGCTCCCGAAGATGCCCAGCTTGACGACCTGGCTCAAGACGATCCCTCCGGCGACGACGCGCAACGCAAAGCGCCCCGTCCACGACGGGGCGAGCAAAGTCTAGCAGCAAGGGTGGAGCGCACGCCCGCGGTCAGCGGCCCTCCCGCGAGCGCCTGCCGGCCTCACAGCCGACGGATGGCGTGGTAGACCACGAGCACGACGATGGCGCCGATGACGGCCACCAGCATGCTATAGAGGTTCAATCCCGTCACCCCGCTGTGGCCGAACATCTGGAACAGCCAGCCGCCGACCACGGCGCCGATGATGCCGAGGACGATGTCGAGGAGGAACCCCTCGCCCGACTTGTTGACGATCTTGCTGGCGATGAAGCCGGCGATGAGACCGAGGACGATCCAAGCGAGAATGCCCATGCGGAACCCCCTTTGAGTTGCCTGCGTTTCATTCGAATAGAGTCGTTGAACCCATTCGAACGATGTGCATGACCCGTGCCAAAGCGGCCCACGATCGGGCGCGCCGGCCGTCCGTCAAACCGACTCCCGGGCCTCCTCCGTGAGCGGCCCCTGGGCGCGGCCATGGAGGAACTGCTGCACGCGGGGGTCGGGGAGCTCGCGAAACTCCTTGGGCGGGGCGACGGCGATGATCCTGCCGCGGTCCAGCATGGCGATGCGGTCGCCGATCCGGTAGGCGCTCTCCATGTCGTGCGTGATGGTGACGGTGGTCGCCTGCAGGCCCTCGTTGATGTCGACGATCACGTCGTTGATCTGCGCCGTGGTCACCGGGTCGAGCCCCGTCGTCGGCTCGTCGAAGAGGAGGATCTCGGGCTGCTGGGCGATCGCCCGCGCGAAGCCCACCCGCCGCCGCATGCCGCCCGAGAGCTGCGAGGGCAGGCGGTCGCCGATGCCGGGGAGCTGCACCAGGGAGAGGCACTCCTCGACCCGTTGGCGGATCTCGTCCTTGGACTTCTTGGTCAGCCGCTGCAGGGGGAAGGCGACGTTCTGCGCCACCGACATCGAGTCGAAGAGCGCCCCCTCCTGGAACGACATGCCGAACTTCCGCCGGAACTCGGTGAGCGAGCGGTTGTCGAGCCCGGCGACGGCCACCCCGTCGACCTCGACGCTGCCGGCGTCGGGCCGCAGCAGCCCGACGATGTGCTTCAAGAGCACGCTCTTGCCCGTCCCCGAGGCGCCGATGATGACCATCGACTCGCCCTGCGCGATCTCGAGGTCGACGCCGTCGAGGACCACCTTGGGGCCGAACGATTTTCTCAGGCCCCGGATGGCGATCTTCGGGCGCGCGCTGCGGTCGCTCTCCGGCCTCTCCTGGCGCTGCGGCTCGGCCATCGTCTCGATCCCTAGAACAGCAGCTTGCTCAGGAAGAAGTCGGCGATCAGGATGGCGATCGAGGCGCGCACCACGGCGCTCGTCGTGGCGCGGCCGACGCCCTCGGCGCCGCCCCGCGTGTAGAAGCCCTGCTGGCAGCCGATGACGGCGAGCAGGAGGCCGAAGACCGCCGCCTTGATGACCCCCGCGAAGAGGTCGTTCAGATCCATGTACTGGAAGCTCTTGGCGAGGTAGGAGACGGGGTTCGCCCCGAGGAGGACCACCGCGACCAGGTAGCCGCCGTAGATGCCGATGGCGTCGGCGAAGAGGATGAGGATGGGGAGCGTGATCGTCGTCGCCCACACCCGCGGCACCACCAGGTAGTGCACCGGGTCGGTCGCCATCACCTCGAGGGCGTCGATCTGCTCGGTCACCCGCATCGTCCCCAGCTCCGCCCCCATCGCCGAGCCGACGCGTCCGGCGACGATGAGGCCGGAGAGCACCGAGGAGAGCTCGCGCACCATGGAGAGGCCGACCAGCGAGCCGACGAAGCTCTCGGCGTTGAAGCGCAGGAGTACCGTGAAGGTCTGCAGCGCCAGCACCATGCCGGTGAACATGGCGGTGAGCAGCACGACGGGGATCGAGTCGTACCCCACCCGCACCATCTGCCGCAGCAGCTCGCGCCAGTCGTAGGGCGGCCGCGGCGTCCAGGCGAGCACCCGCCAGAGCATGAGGAAGAAGCGCCCCATGTCCTCGAAGAAGCGGGCGAGCGGGCGCGGCAGGACGAGACCGGCCGGCCGGCGGGCTGTCTCGGGGGCGATCGTCTGGGCTTCCACGGGCGGGGATCTCGGGAGCGGCATCCTATCGCGGCGGGCGGCTGCCGCTAATCGTCGCGCGAGAACCGCGACACCAGCTCCTCGACCGCGCCGTCGCGCCGGTAGCGGCGGGGCAGCCGGAGGCCGAGGTGGCAGAGGATCTCCCAGGAGATGGTCCCCGCGTGGCGGGCGAGCTCGGCGGCGCTCACCTCCGCTTCCCCCTGGCGGCCGAGGAGGACGACCTCCTCCCCCACCTCGCCGCCGCTCTCGGTGACGTCCAAGAGCGTCATGTCCATGGTGACCGAGCCGGCGACCGGCACGCGGCGGCCGCGGACGAGCGCGTCGGCGCGCCCGGTGAGGCGCCAGGCGTAGCCGTCGGCGTAGCCCACCGGCACCACGGCGACGCGGCTGCGCCGCCGGGTGACCGTGCGCCCGCCGTAGGAGAGCGGCGTCCCCGCCGGCACCTCGCGCACCTGCACGATGCGGGCGACCACCGACATCACCGGCGCGAGGTCCGCCGCCCGCGCCAGCGGATCGAGGCCGTAGAGGGCGATCCCCAGCCGCGCCAGGGTGAAGCGGGCGGACGGGCGCGAGAGCGCCGCGGCGCTGTTGGCCATGTGGATCTCGACGCCGGAGCGCTCGGCGGGCGCGAGCTGCTCGAGGACGCCCAGGAAGCGGGCCTCCTGGCCGGCGTTGCGCGGGCTCTCGGGGTCGTCGGCCTCGGCGAAGTGGGAGAGCAGCCCGGCGAGGCGCAGGCGCGGCTCGGCGCGCAGGGCGGCGAGCGCCGCCGGCGCCTCCTCGACGGCGATCCCCAGCCGAGCCATGCCGGTGTCGACCTTCAAGTGCACCGCCTGCGGCTCGACCTCGCCCGCCACCCACTCCCGCCAGAGGGCGAGCTCGGCGAGCGAGGAGATGGTCGGGGTCAGGCGGTAGCGGCGATAGAGGGCGATCTTCGCCGGCCGCGCGGTGCCGAGGACGAGGATGGGGAGCTCGACGCCGGCCCGCCGCAGCTCGGCCCCCTCCTCGAGGAGGGCCACGCCCAGCCACTCGACCCCGGCGCGCTCGAGGGCGAGCGAGACCCCCACCGCGCCGTGGCCGTAGGCGTCGGCCTTGACGACGGCGAGCGCCCGCATCCCCGGCGCGCGGCGGCGGATCGCCGCGAGGTTGGCGAGCAGAGCGTCGAGGTCGACGTCCACCCACGCCGGACGGAGCGCCGCCGCGAGGTCGTCCGCTTCCGGGCCGGGGCGCTCGGCGCGGCTCGCGGCGTGGTCCACGCCGGCGCCGGAGGCCGCCCGCGGCTCCTCAGTTGGGAGGTTCGAAATCGGGCGCGCCATGCCGGGCAGGGTTGCGGAAGCTCGTAGTCTCGCCTAGAAAGACTAGCTCGATTGTGCCGGTCGCGCCGTTCCGGTGCTTCGCGATAATCAGTTCCGCGACGTTCTTATTGTCGTCAGTAGGGTTATAGATCTCATCGCGGTAGATGAACCCCACGATGTCTGCATCCTGCTCGATCGAGCCGCTCTCACGAAGATCGGCTAGCTGCGGCCTGTGGTCGCTCCCACGGCGCTCCGGTTGGCGGGAGAGCTGCGAAAGGGCGATGACAGGGACATTGATCTCCTTGGCGAGCTGTTTCAAGCCGCTACTAATGGCGGAGATCTCAAGGTTACGGTTCTCGAAGCGGCCGCCGGCCTGCATTAGCTGCAGGTAGTCGAGAATGAGCAGTGATAGGCCGTGCTCTGCCTTCAGACGTCGCGCCTTCGAGGCCACTTCCAATAGAGTCGGGTTGGGCGAATCGTCGATAAACAGCGTCGCATCCTTGGCCGCTCTACGAGTGCGCAGCACTCTCGCCCAGTGGTCATTCGAGAGACGACCTGATCGTAGGCGGCTGAAGGGGACATCGGCTTCAGAGCACAGCATTCGCAGCACGAGCTCTTGCTTGCTCATCTCGAGTGAAAAGATCCCTACGGCCAGCCTCTTGTGTAGGGTAAGGTGCTGCGCGATGTTTAGAGCGAAGCTCGTCTTTCCCATGCCCGGCCGGCCGGCGATGACGATGAGGTTGCCGTTGTTAAGGCCGTGAGTCATGCTGTCAAATTCGTAAAAGCCTGTCTCGACCCCGATCAACGTGGCTCCGGGGCGCTCCTCGAGATCCTCAAGAGTGGCATCCAGCACCCTGCTAAACCTCTCGAAGCCGCGCTGCACGGCCTCCTCGCCGAGGCCCATGATCGCCTGCTCGGCGTGGTCGAGCGCCTCGCGCGCCTCGAGCCCGCCGTC
>DATBQN010000194.1:0-11957 GCA_036560825.1 Thermoanaerobaculia bacterium | reverse complement strand
GTCCTTGACGTTGCCGCGGGTGAACGCCTCGCCGGCGCCGTAGCTGCCGCGCGGGTTGGGGAGGAGGACGAGGTAGCCCTGGCTGGCGAGGAGGCCGGCGTAGGGCGGCCAGCCGGCGCGGTGCGCCGAGGCGGGGCCGCCATGGACGACGACGACGAGCGGGTAGCGCCGGCCGGCGGCGTCCGCTCCCGCCGCCCCCGCGGGTGGCGTCGCCAGGGCGACGCCCGGCGGCGCCACGAGCCAGCCCTGCACGTCGCGCCCGCCACTCGGCCAGTGGAGGCTCTTCGCCTCGCCCCAGAAGGGCGTGTAGCGGCCGTTCTTAGAGGTCACCTGGCGCCAGGCGCCGACGGGACCGGCCCACAACTCGGGCGCCTGCCGGAAGGAGTGGCGGAGGACCGCCGAGGTCGTGCCGTCGGCGGCGAGGGCGATCCCGGGCGCGTTGCCGCGCTCGGCGATCGTCTCGGCGCCGCGCCAGAGGACGGTGTGCCGCGCGGCGTCGTCGCCGCTCGATCCGCTCGCGCCGCTCGCCGGCAGGTCGAGCGATGCGATGGCGGCCTCGCCATCGACCGTCTCGACGACGAGGAGGCGCGCCGGCCCCGTCCAGGCGAGCCACGCGGGCGAGGCGGCGATCCCGGGGGTCACGTCGCGGGCCGGTCCGCCCGCGGCGGGCACGAGGTAGACGTCGCCGCCGGTCGCCCCCTCGTCGCTCATCAGGCCCCCGATGAGAGCGATCGAGCGGCCGTCGGGCGAGATGCGCGGGTTGGCGATCTGCGTCGACACGTCGGGCTTCCAGAGCGAGCGCGCGCCCGAGCCGTCGGCGGCGATCGAGTAGAGCTCGGCGACGTACCAGTTGTCGTCGCCCGAGCCGTGGGCGGCGGTGGCGGCGAAGCTGCGGCCGTCGGGCGCCCAGTCGTACTCGTAGACGAAGAGGTCGGGCGGCGAGACGAGGCGTGGCTTGTCGGTCGCCGCGCCGGCGGCCGGGCCGGCCGCGGCGTCGATCACCGCCAGGCGCTGCTCCTGCGGCGTCTCGCCGACCACGCCGGAGTCGCGCGGCACGGCGGCGAGCGGCCCGGCCTTGGCGCTCCGTCCCTCGATCACGAGGAGGGCGATCGAGCGGCCGTCGGGCGACCATCTGGGCTCGGAGACCTGTCCGGCGAGCCGGGTGAGGCGGCGGGGCCGCGCGGTCCCCTCGCCAACGGAGAAGACGTAGAGGTCGAGCTGGCCGGCCGCGGCGGCGTCCGAGAGGAAGGCCAGCCGGCGGCCGTCCGGCGACCAGACGGGATCGCGCTCGACGGACGCGGCGCGTTGGGCCGAAGCGCTGACTCTCTTTGGCGCGATACCGGCGGTTCCCGCGGCTCCGGCGACGTCGGCGGTCATGATCGTCGAGCGCTCGGACGGCTTGCCGTCCGCGCCGGGGACCGACTCCACCCAGGCGAGCCGGCGGCCGTCCGGCGAGATGGCGACGGCCCGGTAGGTCTCCAGCGCATCGGCCTCCGCGAGCACGGCCTCGAGGGCCGGGCGGGCGGCAGTAGTCGGCGTCGGCGGCGCGGCCGATGCAGCGCCGACGGTCGAGAGGGTGGTGAGAAGGAGCGCCGTCGCGATCATCCGGGTCATCGGATCGTCCTCCTGGGCTGTGAAGAGAAGAGCGACCGGCGGAGGCTAGCGGCCGGCGGGGGTTGATGTAAAGCGGCGGGCGCTGGAGCCGGGTCTAGGCGCCGGCCAGGCCCGACTCGACACGCTCCAGGAAGTCGCGCACGGCGGCGAGGGTCGCCGCGGGCTGCTCGAGGTGCGGGGTGTGCGAGCCGTCCTCGATCACCGCCATCTCCGCCCCCGGCACCAGGCTCCGGTACCAGGCGGTGGTCTCCGGCGTCGCCTCGTCGAAGCGGCCGCAGAGGAAGAGGACGGGGGCGGCGATCTCGCCGAGCCGCGCGGCGCGGTCGTAGTCCTTGAGGATGCCGGTCATGCAGAATTCGCTCGCGCCCCACATCGCCCGGTAGACCTCGTCGCTGTAGCCCTCCATGGCGCGCTCGAGCGGCTGCGGCCAGGGCGAGAGGCGGCAGAAGTGGCGGTCGTAGAAGACGCGGGTGGCGCGCGAGTACTCGTCGCCCGCCGTCGTGCCCGCCGCCTCGCAGCGATCGAGGACCTGCCGCACCTCCGCCGGGAGCGCGGCGCGAAAGCGCGCCAGGTCGTCCAGCCAGCGGGGGATGGAGAGCGGCGGGTTCGCCAGCACGTAGCTCGCGACGCCCTCCGGCCGCATCAGGGCATAGTCGACGGCGATCTGGCTCCCCGAGGAGTGGCCGTAGAGATGGACGCGGTCGAGCCCGAGCGCCCGGCGCACCGTCCCCAGCTCGCCGACGAAGTACTCGGTCACCCACGGCCCCGGCGACGGGCGGTCGGAGCGGCCGCAGCCGAGCTGGTCGTAGAAGACGACGGGCCGGCCTTCGGGGAGCGCGGCCAACTCCGCCAACGGCTCCAGGTAGTCCGACGGCAAGCCCGGCCCGCCATGGACGACGAGGAGCGGGATCGCCCCGCCCCCGCGGTCGCCCACGATGCGGTACCAGACGCGGCCCTGGCCGGTGGGGATGAATCCCTCTTCGCTCATGACCTCTCGCCAATCCTGAGGTGCGGCGGCGAGCGGTCTCCGATCCCTCGCCGGCCCCTCGGCGGCGGGAAGGTCCTGCTCTTACCCGGAGCTTTTTTCCTTCGGCTCGGATGAGCCCCGTCAGGACGGCTGCGTCTCGGCCGGCTCCTGCATCATCTCCGGCGCGTTCGGATCCTCCATCGCGCCGGCTCCGGCCTTGCGGCCGGCGCGCTCGACCCTGCCGCTGTCGCAGTCGGCGGCGAGCAGGACCTCGGCCATGGCGATCGCCCGCTTGGCGAGCTCGCGGGCGCCCTCGTGGAGCGAGCGGCTGTGCTGCACGAAGGCGACGTTCCTCTCCATGTCCTCGGCCGACCAGCCGCGCGAATGGGCGATGTAGGGGAACTGCGGGAAGAGGCAGCCGACCTCGGCGAAGAAACCGAGCATCTGGCCGGCGACCGCCTGCACGTTGTCCTGGCCGCCGGTGATCAAGAAGGCCGCCACCTTGTTGCGCAGCAGCAACCGGTCGCGGATGGTCACCTGGTTCTGGATGCAGTTCATGCGCTCGACCATCTTGTAGTAGAGCGAGGAGGCCGAGCCCCAGCGGATCGGCGTCGCCACCAGGATGACGTCGGCCCAGTGGACGATCCCCTCGTAGACCGGCGTCAGCTCGTCCTTGGGGTCCATCTGGGTGATGGAGCAGGGCCAGGTGCAAGCATGGGCGCTCTTCGAGTAGTAGCCCTCGCAGGCGCGAAAGGAGAGGTCGTTCAAACGGATGAGCTGGGCCTCGGCGCCCGCCGGCGGGGCGGCGGCGAGGGCGGACTCGAGGAGGGCGTCCGAGGTCGAGTAGCGCGGGTAGGCGCGGTCCATGACCGAGGTCGAGATCCCGAGCACGCGCACCGGCCCGGCGGCGCGCACGATGGGGCGCGCCAGCGGGTGCGGCGGATGGGGGAGCTTGTGGCGCTCGGTCGCCGGGTTCAAGTCGACGAAGAGGCGCCCCCCCTCCTCGCGCACGGCGTAGCTCTGCACCCGGTCGTCCTCGAAGCCCGGCTCCCCGGCGCCGGTGGCGCGATGGAACTTCCAGTGATGCCACGGACAGACGACGTAGTCGCCGTCCAGGTGCCCGTCGCCGAGCGGCCCGCCGGCGTGGTTGCAGACCCCGGAGACGGCGCCGAACCTGCCGCTCTGGCAGGAGAGGGCGATCCGCGTCCGGCCCACGGTGATCTGCCGCAGCGGCGTGAGCGAGAGCTGCTCGATGGGCCCCAGGTCGTGCCAGCGCTCGTCCGCCACGGCGTATCTCCCCTTTCCCCGGGCTCAGGCGCCGAGCCAGCCGCGGCAGAAGCCGACGGCGGCGTCGACGAAGCTCGCCGCCGCGTCGCGCTGCGCCGGGCCGGGGCCGGCGGAGACCAGCGCGGCGGCCTCGAGCACCGCCCCCAGCCAGCCCTCGGTGTTCCAGGTCCCGCCGGCGGGGAGGGGTGGCAGCTCGTGCCGCCCGATCGCGGCCGGATAGGGCCACGGGGTCACGTAGACGTAGGGCGCTGGCCGCCCGGCGTCGCCCGGCGTCATCCCGACGCCGATCGAGCGCGCGGTCTCCGCATCCGCCGCCGGGCCGCCGCCGGGATCGAGCGAGATCAGGGTCGCGAGGTCGAAATGGTGCGGCCAGCAGCGCACCGCCGAGGCGCCGGCGGTCGCCGCGGCGAGGTCGCCGAGGAGCGAGTCGAGGTCCGCGTAGTACCGGCCGAGCTCGGCGAAGGCGGGGCCGCCGCTCGAGAAGCAGCCGTCCTCGCTCACCGGGTGAGCGGGGAGCTCGCCGGGGCGCTCGAGCGGGCCCGGCAGCGCCCGGCCGAGGAGCGCCTCGACGGCGCGCTCGAGCCAGGTGTAGCCCTCGTCGAGGGTGTGCCCGGAGAGCGGCAGGCGCGCCAGGTCGGCGCCCTCCCCGTCGAGGAGAGCGAGCGCCGGCGGATCGAAGACGAGGGCCGAGCGGAACGGCCGCGCCGCCTCCACCTCCCCCTGCGCCAGGGCGCGAGCCCGGCCGTCCCAGGCGAAGCTCTGCTGGCCGAAATCCGGCTGGGAGGGCAGCAGGAGCTTGCCCGGGGCCGCGGCCGCCTGCGCCGCCCAGTGCAGCTCCAGCCGCGCCGCCGCCAGCTCGCCCGGCGGCACCGCGCCGAGCATCTCCCAGCCTCCCATCGCGCCTCCCCGATGAATGAAATCGCGGGGATTCTAACCGAACCTGGCGTCCGCCGCGGGCGCGGAGCGGCGAGGCGCGCAGCGGTCCGTCCCGTTCGATGGGCCCGTCCGTTCAGACGCTGCTATCGTCCGCGCATGGCCGCCGTCCGCATCCCTCCCGGTCCCGGCCAGGAGTCGGTCTGGGATTATCCGCGGCCGCCGCGGATCGAGGCCACGGGCAGGCTCGTCGAGGTGCGCTTCGCCGGGATCGTCCTCGCCTCCACGCGGCGGGCGCAGCGCGTCCTCGAGACCAGCCATCCGCCGGTCTACTACCTCCCTCCGGCGGACGTCCGCATGGAGCACCTCGTCCCGGTGCTGGGCAAGCAGTCCTGGTGCGAGTGGAAGGGAGCCGCCAGCTATTTCGACGTCGTGATCGGCGGCGAGCGGGCGCCGGCGGCGGCCTGGGCCTACCCCCACCCGGTGCCCACCTTCGCGGCGCTCGCCGATCACCTCGCCTTCTATCCCCACCGCATGGAATCTTGCTGGGTCGACGGCGAGCGCGTGCAGGCCCAGGAAGGTGACTTCTACGGCGGCTGGATCACCGCCGACGTCGTCGGCCCCTTCAAGGGCGCCCCCGGCACGGGCGGCTGGTAGCGCTCGCTCAGCACCGCAACGAGCCAAGGCGTTGCTGGACAGGCAGCCGACGATTCGCGGCTGGGGCTCGATTTCGTAGGAAAACCTGTAGGCAGCGCGATGAAAAAACTCGGGGCCCCTCCCTCGTATGAGGGAGAGGCCCCGATTCGGAAGCTACTACGCTGCTACCGGCTTACTGGCAGTCCGACACGGTGACGTCGTCGAGGAACCAGCCGGGGAAGGTCACCGAGCAGTCCGTGATCGAGGTGAAGGCGATGAACACGGACTTCCCGGCGCAGCCGGTGGTGAGGCCCGTCGCCGCGTTGCAGGCGGCGTCGAGGTCGACGGTCGTCGAGGTGAAGGTGGTGTTGTGAGAGCCGGTCCACGAGGACGCACCCGCGGCGCCCGCCGGCGGGCAGGCGGCGCTGATGGTGCCGTTGTAGCCGCCGGAGAGGATCGCCGAGGCCGGGACGAAGGTGTAGTTCGTGCCGTCCACGGACAGCGCGAGGGTGCCGCCGTCGAAGCCGCTCTCGAAGTTGTAGCGGTGCTTGAAGGTCAGCCGCGAGGTGTTGGCGGCGGCGCCGAAGGCGATGCCGGTCGCGCCCTTGGGCTGGGCGAAGGTGAAGTTGTTGTTGCCGTAGGAGGACGTGCAGGTGGTGCCGCCGTAACGGAAGATGTGCGTGCCGCTGGTGGTCGGGCTGCACGCCTGGATGCCGCGCCAGCTCGTCGTGCTGCCGCCGGCGACGAAGGTCCCCTTGGTCCAGTCGGAGAGCCCGCTGCCGGTCTCGAAGGTGTTGCTGTAGAGGGTGGTGTTGGTGCAGGTGACGCTGACCGTCTCGCTGACCTCGTTGGAGTTGGCCGACTCGCAGGCGTTGAACGCGCGGACGACGTAGAAGTAGGTGCCGTTCGCGAGGCCGGTGTCGGCGAAGGTGGTGGTGGTCACCGAAGCGATCTGCGTGTACGGGCCGCCCGAGGTCGTCGAGCGCAGGACGTGGTACGCCGTGGCGCCGCTCACCGCGGTCCACGACAGGTTGACGGTCGAGCCGGAGACCGAGCCGGAGAGCGTCGGCGCCGCCGGCGGGGTGCAGGTGACGGCGACCGTGGCCGTCGTCTGGTTGGAGTTGCCCGACTCGCAGCTCGCGCTGGTGGCGGCGCGAACGACGTAGAAATAGGTGCCGTTCGCGAGGCCCGTGTCGTTGAACGAGGCGGTGGTCGAGGTGCCGACCAGGGAATACGGGCCGCCCGAGACGGTGCCGCGGAGGATGTGGTACTCGGTGGCGCCGGAGACCGCGGTCCAGGTCAGGCTGACCGTGCTGCCGCTGACCGTGTTGGCGAGGCCGGTCGGAGCGCCCGGTGGGGTGCAGGTCACCGCCGCAGGGGTTACCGAGATGCAGGTGGAAGGCGCCGAGGCGCAGGCCTCGTTGCCCGACGGGAAGGCGGTCACCTGGTAGAAGTAGGTGAGGCCGTTGGCGAGGACGTTGTCGGCCAGCGTCGTCCCGGCCTGTCCGGAGGAGATCTTGGTGAAGCCGGCGTTACAGCCCGTCTCGTTGCGGAACACGTCGTAGACCGCCGAGCCCGAGGCGGTCCAGGAGAGCGACGCCGAGTTGTTGCCGCCCGTCACCGTGAGGGTCGGGGTGGCCGGCTGGGTGCAGCCGTTGAACGAGGTGCTCGCGCCGGCGTCCGTGGTGCAGGCGATGCCGTGGCGGTTGAAGGCCGCGAAGAGCGCGGCGCTGTGCGGCGTGCCGTTCGACAGGTTGCCGTCGTCGTCGTCGACCGCGCGCATCGTCTTCCACCAGGAGCCGGTGCCGCAGCCGTTCGAAGTGAAGGTTCCACCCGTGGTGCAGGTGAAGGAGCTGGTCGCCGTGTTGCGCGACAGGTACCACAGGCGGTCGAGGGTGGTCCACGCCGGGCCGGTGCCGGCGCCGGGGAGGTCGCGGTTGGCGAAGTCCCAGATCGCCTCGGAGGGGACGTACGACTCGCAGTGGACCTCCTTGCCGCAGGGGCCGCTGCCCGCGCCGCAGCGGACCTGGGTGAAGTTGGCGACGGTCGCCGGCGTGTTCGAGGCGTGCTTGGCCCAGTCGGTGTCGCGGACGCCCGTGCACGAGGTGCAAGCGTCGCCGTAACCAGCGCAGTTGCTCCCCAGGAAGCCGGGTCCGATGCAGGAGTTGTGGGTGGCGATGACGGAGGTGGTGTCGCCGTAGGACTCGCCGGTGCCGCCCTCGGGGGCGGTGCCGGTGCCGTCGTTCTGGTCGATGCCGTGGCCGAACTCGTGAAGCGAGACGGCGGCGATCTCGCCGGTGTTGGCGCAGCCGCCGCCGGATCTGAAGAAGTTGAGGGTGGTGCCGTTCCAGTAGGCGTTGCAGGTCTGGTTCAGGTTGACGTTGACGGTGAGCTGCTGGTTGATCCAGGTGTTGGTCGGCAGCCAGCCGCGCACCACTTCCTTGATGCGGTTGACCTGATAGAACTGCTGGCGCGAGGCGTGGGTGTTGCCCGCGCCGCCGACGCCGGGAGTGGTGCAGTCGGTGCCCGCCGAGGTGCCGAAGGCGAGGTCGCCCGCGCCGCTCGCGGTGAGCGAGATGGCGCCGCAAGTGTCGGTGATCTTGGTGTACTGGCCGGCGAGATGCGAGGTCGGGGAGGTGGCGGTGAAGATACCTCCCGAGTTGGTGAAGCCGCCGGTCGAGAGGTCTGCGAACGGCATCGGCCGCACGATCTCCGGGCCGGTCGCCGGGCTGTTCTGATAGACGCCGCCGGTCGCTGCGGCATAGTCGTTGATGTCGGCGAACTCGAGGAGCTCGCCGGTCGCGGCGTCGACCCGCGCCTGCCAGGTTCCCATCACGCCGTCGCGATGGAAGACGAACTGCCAGGTGAGCGCGAGGCCGCGGCCCTTGCCGAACTCGAAGCCGTCGGCAAATTTGCTGTTCGAGGTCGCCACCGTGATCTGGTGCAGCGAGCCGGAGTCGCGGAAGCTGTCGAGCGAGTTGAAGCCGCCGATGTGGCTGGCGACCACGGCGAGGGCCTGGGCGCTGGTCAGCTTCTGCAGCGGCGCGACGGCGCCGGGGTGCGGGATGTTCTCGGTGCCGAACTGGATCAGGTTGCCGTTGTTGACGCGGAAGACAACTCGCGCGTTCTCGATGGGCCGCCCGCCCGAGTAGACGTCGAAGTCGACGAACCAGACATGGGAGGCAGGCTGGCCAGAGCGGGCCTGGTTGAGCACCAGCGAGCTCGGGTTGACGCCGAGGAGGGAGGCCACCCGCGGCAGGTAGTCGCGCGCCATGGTCTCCATCGAGACGAGGTCGATCTTGTTGTTGTGGAAGTACTTGCTGACGTCGGCGGAGGCGAGCGAGTTGCCGCGGCCCGGGATCCAGCCGATACCGCCGCCCTCCGCAAAGCCGATCTGGCCGGTCCGCTTGTCGATCGCGGCACGCCACTCGACCGGGGTGCCGAGGCGGAAGGCCGCCCAGCCGTTCTGGGTCGCGCCAGAGGCGAGGCTCCGCACGTCGTCGAGCGACGCGAGGGGCTGTGACGGAGCCAGCTTGTCACTGCGCATCTGCAGGCTGGAGAGGACGTCGTTGCCCTGCTTCGCCACCTGGGCGAAGGCGCCGGTCGCGAGCAGGACGAGCGCGCAGAGCATGGCCGAGACGTGAGACAGGGAAGCACGGGTTTGCACCTTCATAGGTTGTCCCCCTCCTCGGGGACGAAATGGGAAGGAACGTTGACGCAATTGCAGCAAGACAGAATCAGCGTAGAATACGCCGTCCCGCCGGAGACGCAAGAAGTCGATACAGCTATCTTGATGGATTGCTATACTCGCCTTCCGCCGCAATACTGCTACCCGATCTCGCACAGACCATCTATGCCATGTAAGGGTGCACGTCGATCGCGAAAGCGCTACCGTGGTTATCGGTCTCTCGGCGCCGGCGCCGCTCTCCTGGCGCTCGCCCTGGCGGTCGCCTCGGCCGCACTCCCGGCGCGCGCCGGCAAGGCCGTCCGCCAGGGCGCCGCGAAGGAGGCGCCGAACCTCGTCCTCATCACCCTCGACACCACCCGCGCCGACCACCTCGGGGCCTGGGGCTGGCCCTACGCCCATACGCCCAACCTCGACGCCCTGGCCGCCCGCGGCACCCGCTTCGTGCGCTGCGACACCGCGGCTCCGATCACCCTCGTCTCCCACGCCACGCTCCTCTCCGGCCTCTTCCCGCCCCGCCACGGGGTGCGCGACAACGGCACCTTCGTGCTGCCCGAGCGCATCTCGACGGTGGCGGAGCGCCTGGCGGCGCGCGGCTACGACACGGCGGCGGTGGTCTCGGCGGTGGTGCTCGCCCGCCGGCAGGGGCTCGCCCAGGGCTTCCGGATCTACGACGACGACCTGGGGGCGGGCTATGCGCAGGGGACGATGGTCTCCGAGCGCCCGGCGGAGCAGACGACGGCGGCGGCGAGCGCCGCCCTCGCCGGGCTCAAGCGCCCCTTCTTCCTCTGGGTCCACTACTTCGACCCGCACGAGGAGTACCGGCCGCCCACCCGCTTCGCCGACGCCGCCAAGGGCCCTCACCGTCTCTACGACGGCGAGATCGCCTACATGGACGAGCAGATCGGCGCGCTGCTCCGCAAGCTGCCGCCGGCGACCGACGTGGTGGCGGTGGGCGATCACGGCGAGATGCTGGGCGAGCACGGCGAGCTGACCCATGGGCTCCTGCTCTACCAGGCGGTCCGCCGGGTGCCCCTGATCCTCGCCGGGCCCGGCATCCCCGCGGGCGCCGTGAGGCGGGCCCTGGTGCGGACGGTGGACGTGACGCCCACCCTCCTCGCCCTAGCCGGCCTGCCGCCGCCCGCCGATCTCGACGGCCGGAGCCTGCTGCCGCTGCCCGACGACCGGGCGAGCCGCCCGTCCTATACCGAGAGCTTCCTGCCCTTCTTCGCCTACAAGTGGTATCCGCTGCGCGCCTTCGCCGTCGATCGGCGCCTCTACCTGCAGGCGCCGCATCCGGCGCTCTACGCCGAGGACGCCGGGGCGGCGGAGGCGCGGGACCTGGCGCCCGCCGAGCCGGCGGTGGCGGCGCGCCTGCGCGGCGAGCTCGCCGCCTTCCTGCGGGCGCGCGGCGAGGGGCTCGATCCCGCCGTCCGCGCCGACAACGTCCTCACCGCCGAGCAGCGGGCGCAGCTCGCGAGCCTCGGCTATTCCGGCGGCGGCGCCGGCGGGCAGGTGACGGGGTCGCTGCCGGACCCGCGCGCCATGACCGAGGTCGCCCAGGCCCTCCATCGCGCCGCCGCCCAAGTGCAGCAGGGCCAGTGCGCGCAGGCGCTGCCCGAGCTCCAGCGCATCGTGCAGAAGGACCCTCACAACTTCCCCGCCCTCGACCTCGCCGGCACCTGCCTGAAGCAGGGCGGGCGGGCCGACTCGGCGCTCGCCCTCTTCACCCGCGCCGGCAAGGAGAACCCCCTCTCGGCGGTGCCGGTCGCCAACGCCGCCGGCGCCCTCCTCGCCCTCGGGCGCAAGGCCGACGCCGAGCGGGAGTACCGCCACGCCCTGGCCCTCGATCCCACCCAGCCGGAGACCGCCGCCAACCTGGCGCGGCTGCTCCGCGGGCGGGGCGACCGCAAGGCGGCGCTGGCGGTCCTCGACGGCGCTCTCGCCGGCGGCGCCCACTCGGCGGAGATCTTCGCCGAGCGCGGCCTGGCGCGGGCGGAGGGCGGCGACCTCGCCGGGGCGCTCGCCGACTTCCGCGAGGCGTCGCACCGCAGCCCGGCCGACCCGGCGCCGCTCGAGAACGCGGCGCACGCCTCCTTCGAGCTCGGGCGCTACCGCGAGTCGGCCATCCTCTACGAGGACCTCCTGCGCCTGGCCGACAACCGCCTCGACGACTGGAAGATCCTGGGCACCATCTACCTCGACCGGCTGAACGATCACCCCAACGCCCTGCGCTGCTTCCGCCGCGCGCTCCTCCTCGAGACCGACGCCGCCGAGCGGGCCAAGCTCGAGGGCCTGATCAAAGAGCTGGACGGATAGGCGCCGGGAGCGCGCGTCATCCGATGAAAGACTTCCTGCGTCGGCTGCCGCTCTTTGCGGACCTCGACGACGCTCAGCTCGAGCGCCTGGCGGCGATGGCGCGCGAGGAGCGCCATCCCGGCCACCAGCTGCTGTTCTCGGAGGGCGACCCGGTCGACGCGTTCTACCTCGTCCGCGCCGGCGCGGTGACGGTGTTCCGCTCGGCCAGAGGGCGCCCGATGCAGATCCTCGGGCGCCTGGAGGCCGGCGGCTTCTTCGGCGAGATGGGCCTGCTCAACCGCGCCCGCCGGCTCGCCTCCGCCCGCACCCAGGGACCGACGAGCCTGGTCCGGATCGCCAAGGACGACTTGATCGAGCTCCTCGCCGACAATCCCGGGCTCGAGCTCAAGCTGAGGGCGGAGGTGATCCGCCGCCACGGCCTCAACGTCTCCGCGCTCCTCGGGCTCGCCGGCCAGCGGGACGTGCGCATCCGGCTCGGGGTCGAGGCCCAGATCGAGCTCCCGGACGGCGAGCGGCACGGCGTGCAGGTCGAGAACCTGTCGCTCGGCGGCGTCGCCCTGGCGCGCGTGCCGCCCG
>DATBQN010000193.1:0-5901 GCA_036560825.1 Thermoanaerobaculia bacterium | reverse complement strand
AGGTCGAACAGCTGTTCTCGGATCTCACATCGTTGCTCCGCGACGAGCGGCTGGCGGCAACGGCGGACAGCCGTTTCCATCGGCTCGACTTGGTGGAGCGCCTTCTCGAGGGCGCTCAAGCCAAGTTGCCGTCCGATCCGGGCCTTGCGGAGGAGCTAGCCCGCCTCGCGACCGCGGTCGCCGGCCATCTCGCTGACCTTGACGAAAGCAGAGAGGGCCGCGCGCGGGCTGCCTGCTGGCTCGCGCACGCGCTCCGCATCGCCGGCGATCTCGACGGCGCCGAGCGGGCCCTCTCCGAAGCGACGCTCTATGCCGGCTACTCCGACGAGCAAGCCGAGCTCTGCCGCGCGCTCGCGCTCCTGCGCTGGGAACAAGGGCGGATGGAGGAAGCGCGGTCGCTCCTCGAACACGCCGGGGAGCTGTGGGCCGGCGAGGAATCGCCCCACGAACAGGGAGCCTGCCAGGTGCTGCAGGCGCTGCTCTCGGTCGAGGAGGGGAAGGCGCGCGATGCGGTGAGGCTGCTGCGGGAGGGGTTGCCCGTCCTCATCGATCCCTGGCTCACCGTCTACGGCGGGCTCGCGCTGGCGCTCGGCCTGGCCGAAAAGGGACAGGCGAAGAGGGCGCGGCAGCAGCGCGGCGAGAGCGAGCGGCTGGTGCCGCTCGCTCCGCCGGCGGCGCAACTCTTCGCGCTCCATCTCGAAGCGAGGATCGCCCTGACCCTGGGCGAGCACGCCGCCGCGGGCGCGATGCTCGAGGACCTGCGCCGCGAGGCCTTGGAGCGCCGCTGGCTGCCGGAAGCCGCGCTGGCGACGCTCGACCTCGCCCGCCTGGACATCGAGCGCGGGTGGAAGCCGAAGGCGGCGCAGACGCGGTTGGCCGAGCTCGAAGTGATCTTCGCGGGGCCGGAGCCGCTCGAGGGCCTGATCAGGTCGCTGCGGGAGTTCCCGGAACGAATTGCCGGCGGCGAAAGCACGCAGGACTTCACGCCGGCGCTCGCGGCGAGCCTCAGTCGGCTGCTGCGGCTGCGCGGCATCCGCGGCGGGGCGCTCCCGTTCGCCTGACGGAATGCGAGCGATCGGGACACCTGTCGTTCGATGAGATCCAACCAGGGCACGGCTACTCCGCCGGCTCGCCGCTAAGAGAGATCCGGGCGAGGCGCCGGACTCTCTTGGCGGAGCGTCCCGGCCCGTGCCCATCGCGGACGTCGAGCCGAGGGCCTGCAACGTCGTCGAACCGGCGCGTCGCGCGGAGTCGTCCAGGCTCGGCGGCGGCGCCGGGTCCCGTTCGTACTCCGGTGTGTTATACGACAAGCACCGATCGTATAAACCGCTGGGGGGAGCCCTGGCAAGCGGCGCGCGAGGCGCGCATCAGGTCGTCGGCCGGCCGGCTACTTAGGGCAGCTGCCGCAAGTGCAGGTGACGTTGAACGGCTGGCACGTGCAGGTATACCCGCCCGGGAAACAAGGGCTGCAGAACTCCTTGCAGGTGCCGGGAGCGTTGCTGCAGGCGGTGCAACCACCCCCGCTCCCGGGGTCCGTGGGTGGAAATTGCTGTTGCGGAACAATTGCCCCCGAGATGTTCTGCAACGCCTGCCCGGGCGGCATTGCCGTGGTATCGCCGCGCGCGTCCACGAGCTCTCGCCCGAGCGCGCGAAGCTGCCCCTCCGGCAGGTGCCAGCGAACGGCGAAGCCCTCTGCATAAAGAGGCAAAAGGACCAGGTGGTCCGTGGCGTCGATCTTGAAATCGGCCGTCGCGTGCACGGCATAGGTGGACCGGCCAGGCTTGAGCGCGAGCGGCAGCTCGAACGAGAAGTACCCCCGCGGGTCACCCGTGGCCGTGAAGACCGCCGCCTGTAGCGCGACCTTGGTGAGCGTCGCCTTGCTGGTGTTGGTGATGCTGAACTCGACCCCGGCCAGATTCTCCATGCCGGGCGGGGTGGAAGACCTCTCAGGCAGTGCCGCGAGCTGGAGCGGTGCCGCCGTTAGATTGATAACTCTCGGCGCCGTGAGAATGCCGCCCTGAGCGGAAACACAGCGCGTGGCGACGGTGCAGGCTACGAGCAAAGCCAGACCTGCGGTCGTCAGTCTCCGTGGGCTCATCGGGTTGCCTCCTGCATATTAGAGTATCTGGAATATCTGCCTCGCGCAACGCGCAGCCTCAAAGGGGGCGCGCGATGCGGTGAGGCTGCTGCGGGAGGGCTTGCCCGTCCTCATCGATCCCTGGCTCACCGTCTATGCCGGGGTTGGCGCTCGGCCTGGCCGAAAAGGGACAGGCCAAGAGGGCGCGGGACCAGCGCGGCTAGGGGGGCCGGATTCGAACGGACTGTTCGAAGGGTTGTAGGCATCGCCCTCTTGAAACGTTTCTCCCCCTCCTGGGCGCTCACCTGTAGGATAGGTGCACGGAGGATCCCGTATGTCTCGCCACCGTCGATTCCGCGCCCTGGGCGCGTGGGGCCTCGCCCTCGTCGCCGCGGCCGCCCCCGCTGCGGCAACCTCGTATGTGATGGTCTCCGACGCCGACCTGACGGACCAGGCCGCGGTCATCGCCGAGGGAAGGATCGCCTCCGTCGCCCCGTCGCCGGCCGGCGGCTCGCCGTCGACCGACTACCTGCTCGACATCGATCGGCTGGTGAAGGGGTACACGGCGGGGAGCTCGATCGTCGTCCGCGTCCTCGGCGGCACGCCGGACGGCGGCGGCATGGGCCTCACCGTCTTCGGCGCCCCGAGCTTCCAGGAGGGCGATCGGGCCCTGCTCTTCCTCACCCCGCGCCGGGACGGCTCCTATGACGTCCTACACTTCCTCCTCGGCGCCTTCCACGAGGCGGAGGTCGCGGGTCGGCGGATCGCGCTGCGCGACCTCGCCGGCGCCGACGAGGTGACGGCCGCCCCCGGCGGCGAGATCGTGGCGGCGCCGGGGTCCGACCGGCCGCGCGACCTCGAGCGCTTCGTCGCCTGGCTCGCCGACCGCGCCCACGGCAGTCGCAGCGGCCGCCGCGCCGCCGACTACTTCGCCCAGGTGCCGGACGGCGAGCTCGAGAACCTCCGCGGCCGCTTCACCCTCTTCACCAGCCACGGCCTCGACCTCCGCTGGTTCGCTTTCGACGCCGGCGGGAGCATCGCTTTCTTCGCCGACCCGAAGGGCCAGCAGGGCCTCGCGGACGGCGGCATCCCCGAGTACCAGCGCGCGCTGGCGAACTGGACGGGCGCGGCCGGCACGCCGGTCCGCTACGTCTACGCCGGGACGACCCTGGCGACCGCCGGCCTGAAGACCTTCGACGGCGTCAACTCGATCCTCTTCAACGATCCCAACACGGAGGTCCCCTCGCCCTTCGACTGCAGCAAGGGAGGCATCCTCGCGGTGAGCGGGCCGTGGTCCAACGCCTCGACGACGGGCGAGTTCAAAGGCCGCACCTACATCGCCATCCAGGGGGCGGACACCATCACCAACGCCAACATCGCCTGCTTCTTCCAGCGCAGCCCCTGTCCCGAGAAGGAGGCCGAGGAGCTGTTCACCCACGAGCTCGGCCACACCCTGGGGCTCGGCCACTCGTGCGGCGACGACGCGAGCGGCAGGAGCTGCGCCGACCCGATCAAGAACGACGCCATCATGCGCGCCTTCATCCACACCGACTGTCGCGGCGGCCGCTTCGGCGTCGACGACCTCGCCGCGCTGCGCGCCACCTATGCGCCTCCCCAGGCGAGCGCCTGCCGCACCACCGCGAGCTCGCTCTGCCTCGGCGGCCACTACCAGGCGACGCTGCGCTGGTTCAACCAGTTCAACGGCTCGAGCGGCGTCGGCCGGGCGATCCCGCGCACCGGCTCGACCGGCTTCTTCTCCTTCGGCGACCCCTCGAACGTCGAGCTGCTGGTCAAGGCCCTCGACTTCGGCGGCGTGGTCAAGGTCTTCTACGGCGAGCTCACCAACCTCAACTTCACCCTCACGGTGACCAACACCAAGAACGGCGACCTGCGGACCTACGGCAACACGACGGGCGACTGCGGCGGGATCGACCAGGCGGCCTTCGCCGCCGGCACGGCGGCGGCCGAGAGCGGTAGCGGTGAGGGCAGCGCGAGCGCCGCGGGGCTGGCGCACGTCGCCGCGCGCGCCGCCGGCGCCTGCCATCCGTCCGCCAACACCCTCTGCCTGCTCAACAACCGCTTCGCGGTGACCGTCGGCTGGGCCAACCCGGGCAACGGCACCAGCGGCGCGGGCGTCGCCGCAGCGGTCTCCAAGGTCGTCGGGACCTTCTACTTCACCGACCCCGGCAACGTCGAGCTGATGGTCAAGCTCCTCCAGTTCCCCGACCGCGTCGCCGTCTTCTACGGCGCCCTCTCGGACCTCCCCTACACCATCCACGTCACCGACACCGCGACCGGCGCCACGAAGACCTACGCCTCGCAGGCCGGCAAGCTCTGCGGCGGCCTTGACAACACGGCGTTCTGAGCGGCTCTCGCCGGCTCGAAGTGGGCCGGTCAGAGCGCCTGGTCGAAGAGCGCCTGCAGGCGGTCGCGGTAGGAGCGGCTGAGCGAGAGCCGCTGGCCCTTTCCGAGCACGGCGAGGTAGCCGCCCTGAGGGGTGAGCTCGAGCGAGCGGACCTGCTCGACGTTGAGGATGGTCGAGCGATGGACGCGGACGAAGTGCCGGGGATCGAGCTTCGCCGCGAGGTCGCCGAGCGATTCGCGGCAGGTGTGGATCTGGCCGCCGGCGTGGATCTTGACGTAGTTGTGGGCGGCGTCGATCCAGTCGATCTCCTCGACCGGCAGGAAGGTCACCCGGCCGGCGGAGCGGAGGGCGAGGCGCCGGGGGTATCGCGGCTCCGGCGTGAGATCGGCGACCGGCGCCGCGCTCAGCTCGGTCGCCGTCGGGCTCCCGCGCCGCTCGAGCTCCCGGCGCACGCGGCGCAGGGTGGCGCTGAAGCGCGCCTCGTCGAAGGGCTTGAGGAGGAAATCGACCGCCTCCACCTCGAAGGCCCGCACCGCGTGCTGCTCGTGCGCGGTGACGAAGACCACCGCCGGCAGGCGCGCCGGCTCGACCTCTTCGAAGAGCCGAAAGCCGTCCGCTCCCGGCAGGCTGACGTCCAGGAAGACGACGTCCGGCGCGATCGCCCTCAGCATCCTCATCGCGCCCGGCACGTCCTCCGCCTCGGCCGCCAACGAGAAGGCCTCCTGGCGCCCGAGGAGGAAGCGCAGCCGCTGGCGCGCCAGCGGCTCGTCGTCGACGATCAGGGCCTGGAAGGGCAAGGCAGCGGTCCTCCTCGGACGAGCGGCGCCGGCAGGCCCAGCCCGTCCAACGAATCTTAATGCCGAACGTTGCACCGCTCGCGTTCGCCGCCGTCTCGGCGGGCCGAAAGGATGGGAATCCGGGCCGAGCCGCCGGCGGGTCCGGCCCTCCGGTGCCGCTATGATCCGCCGGGTGTGGACGATCCGTGCGGTGCGCCGGCGCGACCTGTGGCTCATCGCCGCGGGCCTCGGTATGCCCGTCTTTCAGGCGCTGAGCTACGTCGCCCTCTACCTCAGCGAAAGGAGCGCGCTGCCGTGGGGCAAGCTCGTCTGGTACGTCGCCGGCCCCGCCGCCTGGGCCCCCTTCTATCCGCTGGTGGTCCGTTGGACAGAAAAGGATCTCGCGGCCGGCCTGACGCTGCGCCGCCAGCTCCTGCGCCACTTTGCCCGCGCGCTCCTGGTGACGTCCGCGCTCTCGCTTTTCTTTTACGGCTTGCGCAACCTCACCCGCCTGCTCTCGGGCGGCGCGCACTACCCGTTCCGAGAGATCCTTGACATCGAGCTCGCGGGCGGACTGCTCGGCGATGTCATCGTCTACGGCGCCCTGGTCGGCGGCACGATGGCGGCGGCGGCTTCGCGCCAGCTCCGCGCCCGCGAGATCGAGGCGTCGCGGCTCGAGGCCG
>DATBQN010000192.1:0-2035 GCA_036560825.1 Thermoanaerobaculia bacterium | reverse complement strand
GACCTCGACCCGGTCCTCGATCCGGTCGTCCAGGAGGTGGTGACGATGCTGAACGGCGGGGTCGCCGAGCCGGTCGTCACCTCCTGGCTCGAGACCTCCGGCCGCCGCCCCGCCCGCGTCGACGGCTCCGAGCTCGTGGCGCTCCAGAAGGCGAAAGCCTCCGACGACCTGATGAAGCGGCTCATCCGTCTCGCCCGCGGGATCGAGTCGGCGCCCGCGCCGGCAGCCGAGCCCTCGCGCCGGCAGCTCGCGCCCCCGGCGCCCTCACCGCAGCCCGCGCCGCCGCCGCCCGTCCCCGCCGCGCCAGCCGTTCCGCCCCCGCCGGCCCCGGTACCGGCCGCGGCGACCGCCACGCCGGCGTCATCCGGTATCCCGGTGCGCTTCCAGATCGGCTACCGCCCCTTCGCGGCCGACGAGAACGCGCCGAGCTGGAGCCTCTTCGTCTATCTGGACGGCAGGTTCCTCGCCTGGGAGAAGCCGTCGACGATCTCCCTCACCACCCGCGCCGAGGGCTTCGACCGCGCGCTGCCCGCCGGGCATCACGTCGTCCGCCTCGTCCAGGAGCGGCACGAGCGGCGGCACGGGGGCGGCTGGCTGCACGCGGCGCGGGTGGCGCCCCAGGCGCTCGCCTTCGACCTCGCGCCGGGCGAGACCTGGCGGGTCGACCTCCGGCTCGACGAGGTGAAGATCAGCCGCCAGGGGCCGCTGAGCCTCCGGGTTACGTCAGGCGATCATGAGATCGCAGCGGCCTCGGGCGGCGGCGATCCCGAGTCCTGGGCGCCGCTCTGCGACGACGTCGAGGCGAACGCCGAGCCGGGCAAGCCGCCCTCCGCCGAGGCGCGCCGCGAGCTCAAGAATTGCCTGCGCTGGACCGCCCTCTGGCCCGGCCTCGCGAGCGTCCCGCCGCGCGACCAGGTCCGCGCCGACCTCGAGCGCGACCGCTTCCAGCCCCCCTCCCCGGCGCGCTAGCGCGCTTGCTTCGGCGGGCGGCGGCGCATAGAGTGCCCGCGCCAACGCGAAGCGAGGAGGAGGCCGGGATGAGCGAGTATCAGAAGCGGCTGCGCGCCGTGGTGCGGGACGCGGTCGACGCGTCGAAGAGGCCGGCGCGCGACCTCGAGCGGGAGATCGGCCTGGGCACCGGCAACCTGGCGCGCCTTCTCGACGGGCGCCTCGAGATCCGCCTCCACCACCTGCTCGGTCTCGCCGGGGTCCTCCGCGTGCCGCCGGCGGACTTCGTGGAGCTCGGCTTCCCCGAGGCCGCGAGCGCGGCGAAGCATCGCCTCAGCGACTGGCTGCGGCCCGCCCCCTCCGAGCCGCCGGTCCCCGCCTCCGTCGCGGCGGCGACCACCACCCTACCGGCGTCGAGCGCCGCGGCGCTGGCCGACGTCGTCCGGGAGGTGGTGCGCGAGGAGCTCGCCCGCCAGCAGTCCGCCGCCTCGGCAGCGACGCCTTAGCGGGCCGCTGCTCCCACTTCCCTGTCCTGGAGCGCTCACGCCGTGCCCTCGCAGGACCACACCCTGACCTGGAATGACCAGGTCAGGACCTGAAATCACCGCGCGATGTCCTGAAACCACCATACCCTGTCCTGGCATGGCTACGCCGTGACCTCGCATGGCGATGCCGCGACCTGGAATGACCAATCTCTGTCCTCAACACTCCACGCTATGTCTTCAAATAGCCAAGCCGTGTCCTGCGATGGACGCTCCGGTCCTCACTTCATCGCGAGTCGCCCTCAAACCGCCAAGTCCTGCCCTGATTTCACGACGCCATGTCCGATCTCATCCGGGATTTAACCTGGAATGACAGCCGATTGTCCTCTCTTGTTCATGCCGCGACCTGGAATCATCCCACTTTGACCTCAAAGGGTCGCGCGCAGTCCTCAAAATCGCCCGATCTGACTCCGATCGACGGCGAATTGTCCTGATCCATCCAATCCTGGTCCTCGGAAGGCGTGGATTGGTCCTCGCATGGCGCGGCGCTACGCCCATGCCATGGAACGCGTCCTCGGGTCGGATCACTTCCGTTTCAGCGCGAA
>DATBQN010000191.1:0-3173 GCA_036560825.1 Thermoanaerobaculia bacterium | reverse complement strand
CTCTCCTACAACCCGGGCGACATCGTGACCGGCTCGACGGCGCCGCTGTGGACGGCGCTCCTCGCCCTTCTCTTCTACCTGCCGGGGAGCGTCTTCCTGTGGGCGAAGCTCGCCGGCATCGCGCTCTTCGCCGCCGGCGCCGACGCCACCCGGCGCCTGGGGCGGGATCTCGGTCTCGCGCCGGCGCTCGCCGTGCTCGCCGCCCTGGTGACGGCGATCACCGGACCGCTCGCCTGGTCTGCGGTCTCGGGGATGGAGGTGCCGCTCTTCGTTGTCCTCTCGCTCTGGGGGATGATCCTCCACGGCCGCGAGCGGGCGGCGGGCGGCGAGGCGCGGCCGCCGCTCGCCCTCGCCGTCCTCGCGCTCGGCGCGCTCGCCCGCCCGGAGGGGCTCCTGCTCCTCACCCTGGCGGTCGCCGACCGTGGGCTCGTCTTCCGCCGCCCGCCGGAGAGCCCGGAAGACGCGGAGACCGGTCTCGTCTGGGCGCGCGTTCCCTGGCGACGGCTGGCCATCGGCCTCCTCCTCGCGGCCCTCGTCCTCGCCGGCCCGCTCCTCTTCTACCGCCTTGCCGGCGGCACCTTCCTCCCCACCACCTACGCCGCCAAGGGCGCGGCGGTGCGGCGCCTGCTGCCGAGCGCCAGCTACCTGAACGTCATCCTCGGCATCCTCTTCGTGCCGCAGCCGTTCACCATGCTCGCCGCCCTGGGGGGGAGCGCGCTCCTCGTCTCCCGCCTGGGGACGCCGCGCGACCGCGGGCTCCTGCCCGCCCTCTGGGTGATCGGCCTGCCGCTCGCCTACTCGCTGCAGAGCCCGATCGGGCGCGGCCTCATCGCCGGCAACTTCGGCCGCTACTACTTCCCGCTCTTCCCGCCGCTCGCGGTGCTCGGCGTCCTCGGACTCGAGCCCGCCGCCCGCGCCCTCGGCCGCAGCGTGCGGCTGGGGGCCGTCCGCCTGCCGGTCGGCCTCCTCGCCGCCGCGATCCTCCTCTGGCCGACCGGCTCGAGCCTCGCCGAGTGGGCCCTGCGCTACGAGCAGAACGTCGCCAACGTCGAGGACAGCGACGTGCGCGCGGCGCGCTGGCTGGCGCCCCGCCTCGATCCGCGCGCCGTGCTCGCGGTCAACGACATCGGCGCCCTCAAGCTCCTCCTCCCCAACCGGGTGATCGACCTCGTGGGGATCTCGACCCCCGCGCTCCTCGCCGAGATCCGGCGCGACCTGGAGCGCGGGGTCCCCGTGCAGGAGGCGCGGCTCGCAGCGATCGCCCGGCGCCGGCCGGACTACGTCGTCGTCTTCCCCAGCTGGTTTCCGGCCCTCGCCGAAGATCGCCGTTTCCGGCTCCTCCAGATCTTCACCGTGCGCGACAACATCACCATGGGCGGCGACGAGGTCGGCATCTACGCGACCCCGTGGACGCGGTATCCGCTGAAAGAGCAAGAAGACCGATAGGGAGAGCCCCATGAACGTTCCCATCCTCGACCTCGCGCGCACCCGGGCGCGCATCGAAGGCGAGCTCTCCGCCCGCTTCCGGCGCATCTTCGACGAGAGCTCGTTCGTGCTCGGCCCCGAGGTGCGCGAGTTCGAGCAGGCCTTCGCCGACTACCTGGACGTCGCCGCCTGCGCCGGCCTCGGCAACGGCACGGACGCCCTCATCCTCGCCCTCCGCGTCCTCGGCCTCCGCGCCGGCGACGAGGTGATCGTCCCCGCCTTCAGCTTCTTCGCCACCGCCGAGGCGGTCGCCCTCCTGGGCGGCCGGCCGGTCTTCTGCGACGTCGATCCGCAGACCCTGAACCTCGATCCCGTGGACGTCGAGGCGCGCATCGGCCCGCGCACCGTCGGCGTGATCGGCGTCCACCTCTACGGCCGGCCGTTCGACGTCGACGCCATCCTCGATCTCCGCGGCCGCCACGGCCTCTGGCTGGTCGAGGACGCGGCGCAGGCGCACGGCGCGCGCTGGCGCGGCAAGCGCGTGGGCGCCTTCGGCCGCCTCGCGGCGTGGAGCTTCTACCCCACCAAGAACCTCGGCTGCTTCGGCGACGGCGGCGCCGTGACGGGCGACGAGCCGGTCCTCGTCGAGCGCGCGCGGCGGCTCGGCCACCACGGCCAGACCGGCCGCTACCATCACGTGGCGATCGGCACCAACAGCCGGCTGGACAGCCTGCAGGCCGCCGTCCTCAACTGCCGCCTGACGACACTCGACGCCGACAACGCACGCCGCCGGGAGATCGCCGCCCGCTACCGCGCGAACCTCGCCGGAGTGGGCGACCTGCGCTTCCCCGTCGATCCCCCCGAGGTCGAGGCGGTCTATCACCAATTCGCGGTCCTGACCGCGCGGCGCGACGAGCTCCAACGCCACCTCGCCGCGCAGGGCATCGCCTCCGCCGTCCACTATCCGACGCCCCTCCACACCCAGCCCGCCTGGGAAGGGATCGACATCGGCGCCGGCGACCTGCCCGTGGCGACCGCCGCCGCCCGCGAGAGCCTCTGCCTCCCCATCTTCCCCGAGCTCACCGACGCCGAGGCCGACCGGGTGGCCGAAGAGGTCGCCGCCTTCTATCGCTGCCCCCTAGCCCAGGGTCGCCGGGAGCAGCCGGTATAATGAGCCGCATGGCCAAAGCCCGCGTCGCCGTCCTGAAGACCACCCCCGAGACCGTCCTCCCCGACGTCGGGCGCACCATGGAGATGGCCGACTTCCGCCGCCACCTGGCGCCCGGCGCGACGACCATCCTCAAGGACAACATCTCCTGGCACTTCCCCTTCCCCGGCGCCAACACGACGCCGTGGCAGCTCGAGGGGACGATCCAGGCGCTGCGGGGAGCGGGCTACGCCGACCAGGTCTGCGTGCAGAACAACACCGTCGTCACCGACCCCAAGAAGGGCGAGCGGCTGAACCGCTACCTGCCGGTGCTCGAGAAGTACGGCGTGCCGGTGCGCTACAACTGCTTCCCCGAGGACCTCCAGCGGGTCCATTACCAGCCCAAGGGAAAGATGCTGGCGCTGCCCCGCATCTACCCCGAGGGCATCCGCATCCCGGAGTTCTTCCTCGGCAAGAACATCGTCCATCTGCCGACGGTCAAGTGCCACATCTACACCACCACCACGGGCGCGATGAAGAACGCCTTCGGCGGCCTGCTCAACACGCGGCGCCACTACACCCACTCGTACATCCACCAGAC
>DATBQN010000190.1:0-1763 GCA_036560825.1 Thermoanaerobaculia bacterium | reverse complement strand
ATGGCGCTCCTCGCCTCCGGCGAGGAGGACCGCGCGCGCGGCGTCCTCGCCCACGCGCGCAAGCTCGGCGTCCGCGGCGAGGTGCTCGAGGAGCGCATGATGGAGTTCATGAAGGACAGCACCCGGCTCCTCGAGCGGGTGCGCCGCGGACAGAAGAAGTAGATCCCGCAGCGTTTCTCGACGCCGCAGGCCCGCCGCGGTTGAGCGTAAACCCATAAACATGTCATCCTGAGCGCAGCGAAGGATCTGGGTGGGGGAAGGGACCGGCGAAGAGCCCCCGCCCAGATCCTTCGCTTCGCTCAGGATGACAATGGGGAAGTGTCTGTGTGCCTTCCTTAGGGCTACTAACCCATAAGGAAGCCCTTAGGGCGAGCCTCGTAGTCGCCCCACCGATCTCACGAGCCGGAGGGATCCATGCGCTGGAGCCGTTACTACCTGTACACCACCCGCGAGGTGCCGAACGACGCGGAGGTCGTCTCGCACCAGCTCATGGTGCGCGCCGGCATGATCAAGAAGGTCGCCGCCGGCATCTACTCCTACCTGCCGCTGGGGCGGCGGAGCATCGCCAAGCTGGAGGCGATCGTGCGCCGCGAGCTCGACGCCATCGGCTCCGTCGAGCTCACCATGCCCGCCATCCAGCCCGCCGAGCTGTGGCAGGAGTCGGGGCGCTGGCTGCGCTACGGCAAGGAGCTGCTGCGCATCCGCGACCGCCACGAGCGCGATTTCGTCTTCGGCCCCACGCACGAGGAGGTGGTGACCGACATCGTGCGCCGCGACCTCAAGAGCTACCGCCAGCTCCCGGTCAGCCTCTACCAGATCCAGACCAAGTTCCGCGACGAGGTGCGGCCGCGCTTCGGCCTCATGCGCGGCCGCGAGTTCATCATGAAGGACGCCTACTCCTTCCACGTGGACGCGGCGAGCCTGGAGAGCACCTACCAGGACATGGGGCGCGCCTACCGCGGCATCTTCGAGTCCTGCCGGCTCGACTACACCATGGTCGAGGCGGACACCGGGGCGATCGGCGGCTCCGCCTCGCACGAGTTCATGGTCGTCGCGGAGACCGGCGAGAGCGCCGTCGTGCGCTGCCCGTCCTGCGGCTACGCGGCGAACGTGGAGAAGGCCGAGCGCCGCCCCCAGGCTGTGGGCGAAGGCCCGTCTGGCGCCGAGCCTCGCGAGCCGCTCCAGGAAGTGGCGACGCCGGGCAAGAGCTCGATCGCGGCGGTCGCCGCCTTCCTCGGGGTGCCGCCGGAGCGCCTGGTCAAGACCCTCGTCTACGACGCCGTGCGCTCCGACAAGAGCCAGCAGCTCGTCGCCGTCGCCCTGCGCGGCGACCGCGAGGTCAACGAGGTCAAGCTCGCCAACTTCCTCGACGTCGAGGGCGTCGTGCTGGCGAGCGAGGAGCGCGTCGCCCAGGCGACCGGCGCGCCGGTCGGCTTCGCCGGGCCGGTGGGGCTCCCCCGGGAGGTGCGGCTGATCGCCGACGAGTCGGTCCGCGGCCTCGCCGACTTCGTCGCCGGCGCCAACAAGGCCGACGCGCACTTGACCGGCGTCAACTGGGGGCGCGACGCCGAGCCCGCCGCCTGGGCCGACCTCCTCCTCGTCACCGGCGGCGATCCCTGCCCGCGCTGCGACGGCATCCTCGAGCTCTTTCGCGGCATCGAGGTGGGGCACATCTTCAAGCTGGGGACCAAGTATTCGTTGTCGATGAAGTGCAATTACACCGACGAGCAGGGGGCCGAGCACCCCATGGTCATGGGCTGCTA
>DATBQN010000189.1:0-4150 GCA_036560825.1 Thermoanaerobaculia bacterium | reverse complement strand
GCCGTGGTCCGGCGCGCCCGGGCCTTGGGCCAGGTGCCAGGCGATTTCCAGAGGGTGCTCCAGAAGGTGCCAGGTGATTGGCGGCAGGTGCCAGGCGATTCGTCCGGCGCCCGGGCGGCGCTCGCGGCCGGCCTCCTCTTCCTGGTCTTTCCCCTCTTCGCCGAGCCGGTCGTCTGGCTCTCCGCGAGCTTCGATCTCTGGGCTTCTGCGTTTGCTCTCGGAGCGCTCTATCTGGCGGCCGGGGAGGAGAACCCCTCGTCCGTCCGCTGGTCGGCGCTCGGCGCGGCCGGGCTATTCGCCCTGGCGCTGCTCTCCAAGGAAGCGGTGATCGCCCTGCCGCTCGTCCTGCCCCTGCTCTTCCCCTGGCGGCGGGTGCGCGGCGCGGCGCTCGCGACCTTCACCGTCGCCATCGTCTATGTCGCCCTGCGGCTGGCCCTGTTCGGCGGGCCGGGCGGATATTTCGACAGCGCCGGTCGCGCGCGGGCTCTGGCGGCTCCCGCGTCCCAGGTGGTCCACGTCCTCGCGCTCCAGATCCCGGCACGCATCGCCATCCCTTGGAAGCGCCCCGGCCCCCTCGGCCCGGCCGCGGCGCTCGTCTCGTTCGCCCTGATGGGCGCGCTGGTCCTGACGACCGGCGCGGCCGGTGACCGGGCGGACGGGGCGCGGCGTCGGCTGGCGAGGTCGGCGCGCGGCGCCGTGATCGCCCTCGTCACCCTGCTGCCGGTGCTGCCCATCCTCGGGATCGACGCCGACCAGGAGGGCGCACGGTTCCTCTATTTCCCCGTCGCCGTCCTCGCCGTGGCCGGCGGCCTCGCGGTGCGCCGCGTCCCTCTCCGCTCCCTCCTCGTCGCGGCGGCGCTGGCGCTCTACTGGGGGGCGGCCGTGCTGTGGAACGGCCGCTCCTGGACCGCGGCGAGCCGCGAGGTCGAGGGGACGATCGCCGCCCTCCGCGTTCTCGAGGCGCGCTACCCGCCGGGCTCGCTCGTCTTCGTCTCTGGCCACGACGTGTGGCAGGGGGCCTTCGTCCTGCGGAACGGGATGACCCGCGCGGCCGAGCTCTCGGGTCTGCGGCGCGACCTGCGCTGGTACGGCGGCACGGTCGCCTCGACCGGCGCCGCCGTCGAGCGGCTGGGGATCGACCTCTTCGCCGCCGGTCTCGACGCCTCTGGGCGGCCGCGCGACTGGACGGCCTGCGAGCGGGCGCTGCTGCCGCCGCCCGCGGCGGCACTGGCGGCGGGCGAGCTGCCGGCCCCGCCGCCGGGAGCCGACGGCCAGGTCGTGGCGCCCTTCGCCCGCTTCGCGACGCCGGCCGTCGCCCTGGCGGTCCGCCTCCGCGTCGACTGCCGCCCGCCGGCCCCCGCCGCGCTGCGGCTCTCCTGGCTCCCCGTCGACTCGCGCCGCTTCACTCCGACCGACTCGGTCGGCTTCCTTCTCGGCCCCGCTGGACCGCCGGAGGTCGCGCTCCGCCTGCCGGCGGACGGCCGCCCGCTCGCCGGGCTCGCGCTCGCCCTCAGCGGCCCGCGCAACGCCGTCGGCTGCCTGCGCGGATTCCGGGTCGTCGAGGCGCCGGCGATCTGCCGCCCGTAGCCCCGGCGGCGGGCCGTGTTATCCTTTCTCGCCCACTCTCGTGGACGGCGTCCTGCCGCCCGATCCCCAGCTCTGCGAGGAAAGGAAGCACCGTGCCGCTGAAAACCCGTGACGACGTCAGGAATCTCGCCATCATCGCCCACGTCGACCACGGCAAGACGACGCTCGTCGACGCCATGCTCTGGCAGAGCGGCATCTTCCGCGCCAACGAGCAGGTGGCCGAGCGGGTGCTCGACTCGATCGACCTCGAGCGCGAGAAGGGGATCACCATCATGGCCAAGAACACGGCCGTGCTCTATCGCGGCACGCGGATCAACATCGTCGACACCCCCGGCCATGCCGACTTCGGCGGCGAGGTGGAGCGGACGCTCAAGATGGTCGACGGCGTCCTCCTCCTCGTCGACGCCTCCGAGGGGCCGCTGCCGCAGACCCGCTTCGTGCTCAAGAAGGCGCTCGAGGCGGGGCTGCCGCCGATCGTCGTGATCAACAAGATCGACCGCTCCGACGCCCGCCCGGCCGAGGTGCTCGACGAGGTGTTCGACCTCTTCATCGACCTCGACGCCTCGGAGGAGCAGCTCGACTTCCCGGTCCTCTACGCCAACGCCCGCGCCGGCACCTGCCGCCGCACCCCGGAGGGGCCGGACGAGATGCTGGTGCCGCTGTTCGAGGAGATCCTCCGCTCGGTGCCGCCGCCGGCCTACGACCCCGAGGCGTCGCTGCAGTTCCTGGTGACGACCTTGGGCTACGACGACTACGTCGGGCGCCTGGCGATCGGGCGGCTGTTCAACGGCACCGTGCGCAAGAGCCAGGAGGTGGCGCTCTGCCGGCTGGACGGCAGCGTCGTCCCGGTCAAGGTCGCCATCCTCTACGGCTACGACGGCTTGAAGCGGGTGGAGGTCCAAGAGGCGGGGCCGGGCGACATCGCGGCGATCGCCGGCCTCGAGGAGGTGAGCATCGGCGAGACCCTCTCCGAGCGCGAGCGGCCGCTGGCGCTGCCGCCGCTCAAGATCGACGAGCCGACGATCGCCATGGTGCTCTCGGTCAACGATTCGCCCTTCTCCGGCCGCGACGGCAGGTACGTCACCTCGCGCAAGCTCAAGGAGCGGCTCGAGCGCGAGGTGCTGGGCAACGTCTCGATCCGCCTCGAGCCCACCGCCACGCCCGAGGCCTTCAAGGTCTCCGGCCGCGGCGAGCTCCAGCTCGCCATCCTCATCGAGATGATGCGCCGCGAAGGCTACGAGCTCGCCGCCGGCAAGCCCGAGGTGCTGACGCGGACCCAGGACGGCGTGCTGCAGGAGCCGATGGAGCTCTTGACCGTCGACTGCCCGGAGGAGTACGTCGGCGTGGTGACGCAGAAGATGGGGGTGCGCAAGGGCCGCATGATGCGCATGGTCAACCACGGCTCGGGGCGGGTGCGCATGGAGTTCCGGGTGCCGTCGCGCGGGCTGATCGGCTTCCGCGCCGAGTTCTTGACCGACACCAAGGGGAGCGGCATCATGAACCACATCTTCGACGGCTACGACCGCTGGCAGGGGGACATCGAGCACCGCGCCACCGGCGCCCTGGTCTCCGACCGCGGCGGGCGGACGACCGCCTACGCCATCGAGCACCTGCAGCCGCGCGGCACCCTCTTCGTCTCCCCCGGCGAGGAGGTGTACGAGGGCATGGTGGTGGGGGAGAACGCGCGCGAGACCGACATGGACGTCAACATCACGCGCGAGAAGAAGCTCACCAACATGCGCGCCTCGGGCTCCGACGACACCGTGCACCTGGTGCCGCCGCGGGTGATGAACCTCGAGCAGGCGCTCGAGTTCATCCGCGAGGACGAGCTCGTCGAGGTCACCCCCAAGGCCTTTCGCCTGCGCAAGCGCATCCTGCCGGCCAACCGCCGCAAGTAGCCCCGCCGCACCCTCCTGGAACACTCGTTGCAAGCTCTGTGGGGACCGGCCGCTCACGGGGCCGGGATCGTCAGGCGGCGGTCCGCGACGGACCGCACGCTCCCAGCCGGGCCTCCGTCCGGCAGCGGGTCAGTCCTCACGTGAGAGAACGGAGGTAGCTGTCATGAGAAGGTTACTCTTGGCCGTGGCGGCGCTGGGTCTCCTGGCGGTGCCGGCGGCCGCCAGCGACTTCGGCGTCTATGGCTCGTATTGGGACACCAAGGACGCCGGACAGGGCTACGGCGGCGGCATCAAGGTGGGCTGGAACATCGTCGAGCTGCGCGCCACCTACTTCAACGACATCACCGCCAACGAGCCGACGATCTTCACTCCCGGGCAGTTCAACAACGAGGGCAACAAGTTCAAGATCCACGCCGCGCCGCTCGAGGCGGGCTTGAAGTTCAACCTCGTGCGCGACCGTGCGGCCAATCCCTACGTCGGCGGCGGAGCGGCCTATTACCTGCTCTCCACCAACCGCGGCAAGATCAAGGACGAAGCCGGCTGGTACGCGGTGGCCGGCCTCGACATCCCGACCCGCGCCGGCTTCGGCATCAACGTCGAAGGGATCTATCGCGGCGTCAAGGCCACGGTCACCAACTTCGAGAACGCCGATCTGAGCGACAAGG
>DATBQN010000188.1:0-3234 GCA_036560825.1 Thermoanaerobaculia bacterium | reverse complement strand
AGCCGACGAGGGCGAGCGCCGCGAAGAGGAGGGCGAGGACGATCGCCGTCTCGCGCCGGCTGGCGCGCGGCGCGGAGGCGGAGCTCACCGTCTCCGCAACCGGGGCGGCCGGCGTGGATGCATGGCGCGCCGCCGGCGTCTGGTGGTCGAACGCCCGCCACATGCGGTCCCAGAGGTCGCGCAAGTCGGAGACGATGCGGAGCTGGTCGTAGAGGCCGTAGGTCAGGACGTAGCGGTCCCAGCGGAAGAGGACGAAGTCGTAGGCCTGATGGGCGAGCGACCAGGCCCCGCTGCCCGCCTCGGCGGGCCGGCCGGCGGGCGGCGTGGGATCGAAGATCCGCCAGGCGCCGCCCGCGGTGTTCGCAGTCCCCGCGGTGCCCGCGGTGAGCGCGGTGCTCGCTGCGGGAGCGGACAGGTAGGCCTCGACCCAGGCGTGCGCGTTGCTGTTGCGCACGATCGTGTAGCCCTCGAAGGGGTTGTACTCGCCGCCCAGGAAGCCGGTCACCAGGCGCGCCGGGATGCCCTGCGAGCGCAGCAGGAGCACCATCGCCGAGGCGAAGTACTCGCAGTGGCCGCTCTTGTAGCGGAAGAGGAAGTCGTCGATCGGGTTGGCGGTCGAGCGGTCGCGGAAGTCCTGGGTATAGGTGTAGTTCTGCATCAGGAACGTCTCCAGCCGCCCGGCGCGGACGGCGGGCGGCCCGCTCCCCATGGCGCGACCGGCGAGCTCCGCCATGCGCGGCGAGACCCCCGTCTGGTCGAGCGTCGGCACGACGCTCCCGCCGCCGCTCGCCGGCGCGACGCCGGAGAGCACCGGCTGCCGGGTGACGCCCACCCGGTACTCGATCACCTCGAGGGGCGCAAAGCTCAGGTTGACGGCGCCTCCCTCGTCGACCTGCAGGCTCGCCAGGCGCGGCTCGACCACCGCCGCCTGCACCGGCAGCGGCAGGCTCCGCGAGTGGAGCGGCTGCAGGTACACCTTCATCCAGCGGACGACCGGCGGCCGCGGCTGGCTCGCGGCTCCCAGCCAGAAGCTCGCGCCCGGGCTGCGCGGCAGCTCGCCGACGAGCGGCGCCCGCCGCCAGCTCCCCCCCTCGTAGAGGTCGTAGGTGGCGGCCTTGAAGCGGAGCTCGGCGGCCTCGCCGACGCCCGTTCCCTCGTCCTGGAGCCGTATGGCGACCTCGCGGCTGCCGCGGATGCGGCCGATCGAGTCGAGGGTTACGGCGTCCGAGAAGCCGGCGGCCTCGATCGTCGCGCCGGTCCCCAGACCGCGCCCCACGATGTAGGGCGAGCGCACCCGCGGCAGGAGGGCGAAGAGCGGCACCGCGAGGAAGACGACGGCGGCCGCGGCGAAGGCGAGGAAGCCGCCGATCGGCAGGCGGGCGAGCGCCGGGTCGTCGCGGCCGAAGCCGGCAAGCACGTGGAGGAAGGCGAAGCGCACGAGGAGCGCCAGGGCGAGCACCAGGAAGGCGACGAGGAAGAGGGCGATCGCCGGGTGGACGCTCGTCCCCATGGCGGCGAGGAAGAGGAAGAAGATCCCCATCGCCGCCTGCCACTTGTCGCGCTCGCGGGTGACGGCGAAGAGCTTGACGAGGAGAGAGAAGAGGCAGAGGTGGAGGACCGGATGGGTGAGATGGCCGCGGTCGAAGACGAAGAGGTCGGCGAGGAGGATGGGGAGGTAGGCGAGCCCGAGGACGTTCATCCCCCAGGTGGGGAGCCAGCGCGGCGGATCCTGCCGGGCGCGGCGGAGGAAGAAGAGCACGCCGATCAGGTAGGCCGCCACCACCGGCCACTCGACGACGTCGTTGAAGGGGAGCGGCAGCGGCGCCGCCAGCGCCAGCCAGCCGAGGAGCAGCCGCTTCTGCCGGCCGAAGGTCACACCGCCACCCGCTCGGGCTCGAGATGGACGCGCAGCTGCGGCGCCCGCGGGTCGGAGGAGGCGAGCGGCTCGGCGCGCCCGCGCGCCGGGAGCGGCAGCGCCGCGACGAGGGCGAGGTGCTCGAGGATCGCCAGCCGCTGGCGCCGCCCGCCGGCGAAGGGAAGGGCGCGCTCGCGCGTCACCAGCTCGACCTCGTAGCCGCGCGCCAGGTGGTCGAGGGCGGCGGTCGCCGCCTCCGAGACCAGGCGCTCGAAGCGCACCCGGGCCGCGGGGTCGGCGAGCTCGCCCACCGCGTTGTCGAAGAGGATCGCGAGGCGCCGGCTCTTCTCCGCCTCGCGCTCCATGAAGACGAGCCGGCCGGTGCGCGCCGTCTGCTTCCAGTGGATGCTCCGCGGATCGTCGCCATGCCGGAAGCTGCGGAGGGCGTGGAGATCGTGCCCCCAGCCCGCCCGCCGGCTCGCCTCGTCCCCCTGCTGATGGGCGCCCGAGAGGCGCGCCGCGCCGGCGGGGAAGATCTCCGGGTAGACCAGCACCTCGAGCTCCACCGCATAGCGCACGCCCTTGCGGAAGAAGCCGAAGGGGAAGAGCGAGGAGACGTGGGCGAAGGGGAAGCCGTGGCGGCCGCGGGCGCCGATCATCATCTCGATCTTCCCCGCGCTGCGGCCGCGCCGCGGGAGATAGGGGACGAGGAGCGGCTGCGCCGTCCGCGCCACCGAGAAGAGCAGGAACCAGCGCGGCAGGAGGCGGCCGCGGTTGCGCAGGGTGAAGGGGAGCGCGAACGGGCGGTTGGCGAAGATCTCCTCCGGCGGCTCGAGCTCCGCCGCCAGGCCGCGCACGTTCTCGCGCGAGGCGAGGCCGGAGAGGATGAGGGTGCCGAACATCAGCGCCAGCACCATGTAGAGGGCGTTGTTGCCGGTGTTGGTGGCGGCGATCGCGGTGATCACCGTCAGCAGGACGTACCACAGCCCCACCTTGGTGATGCGGATGCCCTCGGGGACGGTGCGGCGCATGGAATGACGCTCGACGACTGGCCGCGTGGAAGCTCGGCCGATGACCTAGACCGTTGTCATCCTGAGCGCAGCGAAGGATCTGGGCGGGCGGCCCGTCGCATGTCGAACCCTTCCCCACCCAGATTCTTCGCTTCGCTCAGAATGACATAGCACTCTCGTCTGCCTCCAACCAAGCCCCTACAGCGGCACCGGCGCGCCGGCAACGACGCGCTCGATCGCCTTCCTGGCGCCGTCGAGGTCGCCGCCGCCGCGCTTCAGCACCACGCGGTGGGCGAGGACCGGGCCGGCCAGACGCTGGACGTCGTCCGGCACGGCGTAGCCGCGCCCCTCGGAGAGGGCGAGCGCCTG
>DATBQN010000187.1:0-1978 GCA_036560825.1 Thermoanaerobaculia bacterium | reverse complement strand
CTCGGCCTGGCGGAGAGGGGAAAGACGACACGGGCGCGGGAGCGGCGCGACAAGAGCGAGCCGCTGGTGCCTCTAGCTCCTTCGGCGGCCCACCTCTTCGCGCTTCGCCTCGAAGCCGGGATCGCCCTGACGCTCGGCGAGCACGAGGCTGCGGGCGCGATGTTGGACGACCTGCGGCGGGAGGCGCTCGAGCGCCGCTGGCTGCCGGAGGCGGCGCTCGCCACGCTCGACCTCGCCCGCCTCGACGTCGAAAGCGGCCGCGGGCTGGAGGCGATGCAGAAGCGCCTGGCCGATCTGCAAGGCATCTTCGCCGGGCCCGAGCCGCTCGCCGGCCTCGTCGCGGCCCTCCGCGAGCTGCCCGGGCAGATCGCCGAGCCGATCGCCACGGGGGAGAGCTCGAAGGGCTTCACGCAGGCCCTCGCGGCGACGCTGCTGCGGGTGCTGCGACTGCGCGGCATCCGCGGCGGGGCGCTGCCGTTCGCCTGAGAGGATGCGAGTGATGAAGAGAGCGGGCGCGCCCAGAACCTCCCGCCGGCGCCGCTCGTACTGTGAGCCATGCCCCCCGCACCTCCCCAGCGAGACGTCCATCGACGAGGAGCCGCCGCATGAGCCTGCGCCGGCTCGGCTGCGTGGCGGCGCTCGACCTGCGGGAGGCCGGGCGCCGCCCGCTGTTCTGGTTCTGGGCGGCGCTGATGGCCGTCAACGCGTGGCTGATGTCGCGCGGCGCCTGGATCTACCGCTCGGTCGACACCTCGCTGGGGAGCCCGCGGGCGTGGGTCGACTCCGAGTTCCAGATCGCCTTCGTGCTGCCGCTCCTGGGCTTCCTCCTCGTCTCGTTCTTCTTCGCCGTGGTCGCCGGCATGCCGCTCATCCGCGACGCCGAGCGCCGGGTGGGCGAGCTCCTCGGGGCGACTCCCCTCACCCCGGGCGAGTACGTCTGGGGGAAGTTCGCCGCCGCGCTCGGCGCCTGCCTCGCCGTCCTCGCCGTCTTCCTCGGCGTGCTGATCCTCCTCGTGCACGGCCTGCCGGAGGCGTCCAACCCGGAGATCTACGGCCCCTTCGTCATCGCGGCCTACCTGCGGCCGATGCTCCTCCTCCTCGTGCCGGGGATGGTCTTCGTCGCCGGAGCCGCCTTCTTCCTCGGCGAGCTCTCCGGCCGGCCGATCCTCGTCTTCCTGCTGCCCGTCGTCCTCCTCCCCTTCCTCCAGGACTTCGTCTGGCGCTGGTTCCCCCGCGAGCTCGACCCGCGGCTGGGCGTGGCCCTCCGCCTCCTCGATCCCTCCGGCTTCCGCTGGCTGAAGGAGGTCTGGCTGCGCGTCGACCGCGGCATCGGCTTCTACAACACGCGGCCGATCGTCTACGACGCGCAGTTCGTCGCCAGCCGCATCGGCTTCGTGCTCGCCGGCCTGCTCCTGGTGGACCTCGCGCGGCGGCACTTCGCCCGCCGCCGCGGCGCGCCTGCCCGAGCCGACCGCCGCTCGGACCGTTCGGACCGGAGCCGATCCGCGGCGAGCGGTGGGGACGCGCTCGCCGCCCGCTTCACGCCGCTCTCCTCGCTCGCCATGAGCGGCCGTCCGCCCGGCCTCCTCGCCGGCGCATTGGCGGTGGCGCGGTTCGAGCTCCGGGAACTCGTCTCCCAGCCCGGGCTCTACATCTTCGTCCCCTGCCTGGCCCTCTTCCTGGTGATCGACTACGCCGCCACCGAGCCGTACTTCGACGCGCCCATCCTGCTCACCCCGGGCACGGCGGCGGTGCGCGGCCTCTTCGGCCTCACCCTATGGCTCTGCCCGCTCCTTCTCTTCTATACCGTCGAGTCGCTGGCGCGCGACCGCTCGACGGGCCTCGCCGCGATCGCCTACGCGACGCCCGTCGCCACCCCGTCGCTCCTCGCCGGCAAGGCGCTCGCCAACGGCGCCGTCGTCGCCGCGAGCCTGGCGACCGGGCTCGCCACGGCGGCCGCGATCATCCTCTCCCAGGG
>DATBQN010000186.1:0-3097 GCA_036560825.1 Thermoanaerobaculia bacterium | reverse complement strand
TCACCGGTTCCCGCCGGCCAGCCTCGAGCGCATCGAGGCCGCCTTCCGCGGCAGCGGCGCGGCCGCCGTCCTCACCACGGGCAAGGATCGGGTGAAGCTGCTGCGCCGGATCGAGGCGCCGCTCGCCGAGCTCCCCATCCGCGCCGAGCCCGAGCCCGCATTCTGGCGCTGGCTCGACGGGGCGCTCGCTGGCCTCATGCCATCCTGAAGCCTTCCTGGTGAAACAAGCGCCCGTCCGTCACCGGATCGAGTACGGCCTCTACCTCGCGCTAAAAGGGGCGCTTCGCGCCCTGCCGCACGCGGCGGCGCGCGCCGTGGGCGGGGGCCTGGGCGCGCTCGCCTACCGGCTGGACCGCCGCCACCGCCGGGTGGCGCTGCGCAATCTCGCCCTGGCCTTTCCAGACCTCGACCTCCGCGCCCGCGAGCGCCTGACCCGGGACTGCTTCCGCCACTTCGGCATCGCCATGACCGATCTCGTGTCCTCGTCCCGCTTCGATCCGGTCGAGGTCTGCCGGCGCTTCACCTACGAAGGCTGGGAGCACCTGGAGGAGGCGGCGGCCGCCGGCAGGGGAGTCTTCCTCCTCACCGCCCATCTCGGCCTGTGGGAGATCGCGGCGCTGCCCGTGGGCCTCTACCGGGGGCCGCTCCACGTCGTCGCGAGGCCGGCCGACAACCCCTATCTCGAGCGCGAGCTGCGCGGCCTGCGCGAGCGCTTCGGCAACCAGGTGATCCACAAGCACGGCGCGGCGCGGCCGATGCTCCAGGCGATCCGCAAGGGGGGACGGATCGCGATCCTCATCGATCAGCGGGTCCAGGCGCGCGAGGGGATCCAGGTCCCCTTCTTCGGCCATCCGGCCTGGACGACGCCGATCCTCGCCCGCATGTCGCTGCGCACCGGAGCCCCGGTCGTCGCCGTCTTCACCTTCGCGGCGCCCGGCGGCCGCTATCACCTGATCGCCCGGCCGCCGATCCACCCGGAGGGAGACGGAGAGGAAGCCGTAGCCGCCCTCACCCGCCGCTATCTGGAGCTGATCGAAGAAGAGATCCGCGCCCGCCCCACCGCCTGGCTCTGGATGCACCGGAGGTGGGACCCGGCGCGTGGGGATCAGGTGGGTACAGACTCGGCGAGTCTGGAAACCGCGTGACAGCCTCGTGGCACCCCCGCGCCGGGTGCCGTCGCGGCCCGCGCCTGCTCAGCGCCCCACCTCGTAGACGAACACCCCTCCTCCGATGTCCGCGGTCCGCGGATATTGCGCGATCCAGGTGAAGGCGTTGGGCGGCACCGGCTGGATGCGGCCGGCTGCGTAGGTCGCGTAGGGGTAGCCGTGGAGGAAGTTGGCGGAGACCGCGACCGGTCCAGGGCTGCCGGGATCGGGGAAGTGCCAGCGGATGCCGTAGATCGCCGGATCGACGTGGCCGAAGTAGGCGAGGCCGATCTCCGGCAGGCGATGGGCGTCCATGTAGGCCTTGACTCGCTTCAGCCCCTGACCCCAGTCGTAGTTGGCGTCGAGGAGGATGCGGTCGCCCTGGCCGCCGGCCAGGACGTTGAAGTAGGAGAGCGTGTCCGGCGTCGCCGCGAGGACCGAGAGCGGGTAGAGGGCGAGGAGGGCGGTGGCCGCGAGGCGAAGAGCTCGGCTCGATCCGGCGAGCGCGGGGACCAGCCGCGAGGCGTAGATCGCCGCGAGCGGCAGGACCGGCAGGATGTAGCGCAGGCCGTAGTCGACCCGCGAGGCGAGGGAGAAAAAGGTGAAGAGGACGACGAGCGGCAGCCAGAGGAAGCTCTCGCCCAGCAGCGTCCGCCGTTCCTGCGAGCCATCGCGCCGGATTCTCGCGAAGGGGGCGGCGAGCAGGGCGAGAAGGAACGGCAGCGGCGTCTTGTAGGCGAGCGCGGCCAGGTAGTAGCTCCGGAAGCCGTGGCGGGAGAAGCGGCCGAAGAGATAGCTCGGATACTCCCCCACCTCGTTGATCAGCGTGAGGTCGTCGAGCCCCTCGACGTAGGCGCGTGGCAGCAGCGACGGAAGGCCCGGCGGCAGGCGCGCGGCAGCGGCGCGGAGGGCGCGGCTGTGGAGCCGGAGCGCGCGAACGGGCGTCCCCACGCCCTGGAATCCGTAGCCCAGATCGAGGACCAGGAAACCGACGACGAAGATCGCGGCGAGAGCGCCGGAGAGCCCCGCGGCCGACCAGCCCGCGAACGACGCATCACCCTCCCCCTGTAGGGGCGGAGCTTGCCTCCGCCCGAGATCCTTCCGGCGATTCCGGGCGAGCTCGCCGCCAGCGATCAGCACGAGAAGCGGGAGAAGCAGGAGCGAGGTGTGCTTGGCGAGGAGCGCCAGGCCCAGCGCGAGCCCGGCCCAGAGGAGCCGTTGCGGAGACGGGCGGCGCAGGAAGCGGTGGAAGCGATAGAGGGCCCAGAGGGTGAAGAGCGCGGCGCCGAGGTCGACGGTGGCGACGTGCGCGTGGGCGACGACGGTCGGGCAGAAGGCGTAGAGCGCGAGCGCCACGAGCCCGGCGCCCTCGCCGTAGAGCCCGCGGGCCCAGCGATGGACGAGGAGGCCGAGGAGCACCCCCATCGCGACGATGGGCAGCCGGCCCGCGAGAAAGAGCAGGTCGTAGCGGCCGCGGTTGCGCTCCATGAAGTCGGTGCCGTAGACCCAGGGGAACCAGCCCGTGTTCTCGACTGGCCCGGTCGAGATCGCCGGCCGCAGCGCGAGGAGCGGCAGCGCCGCGGCGAGCTTCACCAGCGGCGGGTTCTGCGGGTAGAGCGAGAGGTCGCCGGTCTTCCAGTAGTAGACGCCGGCAGGCAGGTGGGCGAACTCGTCGACGGTCGGCGTGTCCCAGGCTAGGCCGTGGGCGCAGAGGACGGCGAAGGCCCCCAGGAGGAGCAGGACGGCAGCTCGCAACCGCGGATCCCGAGGGGATGGTCCCGCGCGGGCGCCGGCGCTCATTCGAGCTCGAAGAGAGGGTCGCCGCCCTCGACCGCCTGGCCGGGCTCGACGTGGACCTTGGTCACCCGGCCGTCGTGCTCGGCCTGGATCTCGTTCTGCATCTTCATCGCCTCGAGCACGATCACCCCGTCGCCGGCCTTGACCTCGGTCCC
>DATBQN010000185.1:0-4485 GCA_036560825.1 Thermoanaerobaculia bacterium | reverse complement strand
CCGCACGCTGATCTGGAAGGCCTGTCCGGGCGGCGCCGGCGGCTGGCCGATCGAGCCCGCCGCCACCTGCACGTTCTGCTCGGCGAGGGCCGCGAGAACGTCCGACGCCGTCACCTGGCGGCTGGCGAGGAGCACCGGATCGAGCCAGACGCGCATCGAGTACTTGCGCTCGCCGAAGAGGATGACGTCGGCGACCCCCTTGACCCGCTTCACGGCGTCCTTGATGTACACGTCGACGTAATTCGAGAGGAAGAGCTGGTCGTACTCGTTGTGCTCGGCGTAGACGCCGGCGACGAGGACGAAGCCGGTCGAGCTCTTGGTCACCGTGACGCCGGTCGTCTTCACCTCGTTGGGCAGCCGCCCGAGCGCCGCCGAGACGCGGTTCTGCACGTCGACCGCGGCGAGGTCGATCGAGCGGTCGAGGTCGAAGGTGGCGATGATGTTGCTCGAGCCGTCGTTGGCGGAGGTCGAGGTCAGGTAGCGCATCCCCTCGACGCCGTTGATCTGCTGCTCGAGCGGCAGGGTGACCGCCGACTCGACGACCGCCGAGCTGGCGCCGGCGTAGATGCTGGTGACGGTGACCTGGGGCGGCGCCAGCGCCGGGAACTGGGCGATGGGGAGGGTCGGGATGCAGATGGCGCCGGCGAGGATGATGAGGAGCGCGCAGACGGTGGCGAAGACCGGGCGGCGGAGGAAGAAGTCGGCGAACATGGAGGCTCTCGCGGCCGCTCAGGAGGTCGGGGGCGCGGGAGCCACGGGGGCGCCGTCGCCCAGCTTCTGCACGCCGGAGACGACCACCCGCTCGCCCGCCTTGAGGCCGGAGAGGACGACGTAGTCGTTGCCGACCACCTCGCCCAGCTGGACGGGCCGCTGGCGCGCCACCGAGCCGCCGCCCTGGGGTGCGGGCTCGACGACGAAGACGAAGTACTGGCCGGAGATCCGCGTCACCGCGAGCACCGGGACGACCGGCCCGCGGCGCGCGCTCCACACCAGGCGGGCGCGCACGAACTGCTGGGCGCGCAGGCCGCGGTCGGAGGGCACCGGCGCCTTGACGAGCACCGACTGGGTGGGGTCGTCGACCTGCGGGGCGATGAAGTCGACGGCCGAGGTGACGATCGGCCGGCCCCCGCCCGCGCTCTGGCCGGCATCGCCGGCGAAGATCTCGACCGGCAGCCCCAGGCGGAGGTCCTTGGCGCGCTCGAGCGGCACCGAGATGTAGACCTCGAGCGCCTGGTTGGCGTCGAGCGTGGTCAAGAGCGTCGAGGTGGTCACCCGGTCGCCCACCCGCACAGGGATGTCGCCGACGATGCCCGCCTCGGGCGCCGTCACCCGGTAGTACTGCAGCTCGACCCGCTGCTCCTCGACCTGGGCGCCCAGCGCGTCGTAGTCCGCCTGCGCCTGGCCGAGCGCGCTCGCCGCCTCGTCGAGCGCCTGCTTCGAGACCGCGCCTCCCTTGTAGAGCACCTCCATGCGCCGCTTCTGCTCGCGGGCGTAGTCGAGCGCCGCCTGCTTCATCTTGCGCGCCGCCTCCTGGCTCGCCACCGTGGCGCGCTGCTTGCGGGGATCGATCTGCAGGAGCGGCGCGCCGGCCGCGACGCGGTCGCCCGACTTGACGTCGATGCGGGTGACGACGCCCTCGACCTGCGGCTGGACGTTCACCGAGCGGCGCGACTTGAGGCTCGCCAGGTACTCGGAGCTGTCCTTGAGGTCGACGTCCTCGACCGTCGCGGCCTGCACCGGCACGGCCTGGGCGCCCGGCGGTCCGCCGGGCCCTCCCGGACCGCCGGCGGGCTTGCCGCCGCAGCCGACGGCCAGCGCCGCGAGCACGGCGAGCGTCGAAAGCGAGGCCATGAGCGCGGCGGAACGGGCATAGTCGGACCTCATCGCTTCGGCTCCCCCTCTTCAGCATCCGGACGGCGCGGCCGACGCGGCACGCCGCCAACCCAAGTTACCGTGCAAGGACTATATCGGACTCGATGTAAGCGGTTCCACCGTCCGCCCGAGCGCGGGTGAATTCTCGGTGACGTTTACTTCGCCGCGGCGCGCGCCAGCCGGCTCGTCCCATCCAGCTTGACCGGCGACGGGACCCCGTAGAGGTCGAGGATCGTCGGCATGACGTCGCCCATGTAGGCCTCGCCGGGGAGGAGCTTGACGTTGGCGAAGAGGACGCCGTCGACGAGCGGCGGGTAGACCGAGCAGTGATCGCCGCTCCAGATTCGGGTGTTGGGCTCGACCACCGCCTTGCCGATGCCGCCCAGGCTGTCCTGCCAGCCCACCCGGTAGCCCTCGGAGTTCGAGGGGATGAGGTCGGGGATGAGCAGCGGATCGTAGGTGCCGTAGGCCTCGTCGCGGGTGAAGACGTGGGCCACCGGGTGCTGCCCGGTGTCGGCGTCGACGAAGGACTCGAGGCCGCTCTTGATCGCCGCGGCGACCTGCCGGTACTGCTCGCCCGGCGCCACCGTCCCCTTCGCCTCGCGCCCCTGGAGGTTGATGTAGATCTGCCCCAGGCCGAGGGCGTAGGCCTTGGTCTTCGACCAGTCGACGTTGACGAAGAAGTCCCCCTGGTCGAAGAGGTCCTCGAGGTTCATCCGCTTGGAGTCCTCGCCGGTGAGCGTCATGAAGCCGTTCTTGGCCAGCCAGGTGTTGTAGTTCATGCCGCGCCGGAAGGAGGCGAAGCCGTGGTCGGAGACGACCATGAGGGTCGCTCCCTTGGGCATCCGCGCCATCGTCTCGCCGACCATCGAGTCCATCTGCTGGTAGGCGGCGAGGATCGAGCCGCCGTAGCGCGCCGCGCCCTCCGGCGTGTAGAGCGGGTGCTGGGGATCGAAGTAGCGGAACATCATGTGCTGCACGCGGTCGGGGAACTCGAAGTAGTCGATGAGCACGTCCCAGTCGCCGTCGGCGAGGAAGCTCTCGAGGATCTTGGTGTCCTGGTCGACGGTGTGCTGGACGTCCTCGAGGAAGACCTCCTCGGGGATGGTGCCGTTGTCCATCGACCAGGTGTCGATCTGCCAGCCGATGGTCTTGAAGAGGCCGAAGCGGCGGGTGAGGTCGCGGATGAAGCTCGGCGGCGTCGTCAGGTCGACGATCGGCGGCAGGTTCTCGGGATCGAACTGGACGGGCGACAGGTAGAGCCGCACCTCGGGCGAGAGCGAGAGCAGGCGGAAGCGGCCGATGCCGTGGAGCTTGATCAGCGGGTTGAAGGGGAAGACGAAGCGCACCCAGCCGCTCCACTCGCCGGGCTTCATGACGAGGTGGTTGCCGGAGACCTCGACGTCGAGGTGCGAGCGGTCGGGCGCCACGGTGAGGGTCATCGGGATCTTGATGTAGTCGCGCTTCTTTTTCGGGAAGAGCTCGTCCGGCGGCCCCTTGATCTCGGTGGCGATGGTCCCCTTGTTGTCCACCAGGTCGGTCACCTCGACCGAGAACTCGCCGCCGTTCTTGGGCGTGAAGAAGAGCTCGGAGGTGAAGTAGAAAGGCTTGCCGATGCGGCCCGAGAGATCGGGGGTGCCGAGGCCCGACTGCAGCTCGCCGTGCTCGTACGGCTTGGGCGGGAAGGTGACCGGCACGCGGATCACCCGCACCCGCTTGCCGTGCTTGCCGAGGAGCGCCCAGAAGGTCTCGCCCTGCTGGCGGTTGACGGCGTCCGGCCGGTCGACGGGGAGGAGGCGCTCGGCGGCGGCGCCGGCCGCCGCCCCGGCGAGGATGCCGGCGAGGGCCGCCGCGATCCACGCCGGCCGGGTGCGCAGGCGGCAGAGCTTCAAGATCAGGAAGGCGACGAGGGCGAGGACGACCGCCCCGCCGGCGCCCACGACGTAGGGGTTCGACGTCCCCCACAGGAAGGGGACGCGCCGCTGGTCGTACATCGCAAAGCTCGGCTTGTAGGTCAGCGGGTCGCGCTTCAGGAAGTCGAAGATGCCGTGCCGGCCGGGGTTCAGGCCGGTCGAGAAGGTGGACCACGAGACCGGCGTCTGCGAGGGGATGGTCGAGCGCAGCGGCGAGAACGTCCCCTCGGCGCGGAGCTTCGCCAGGTGAGGGAGCTTGCCCTCGTCCATCCAGCGGGTGGCGAGCTTGGCGTCGACGCCGTCGAAGCCGAGGACGACGAGCTTGCCGGCCTTGGCCGGCTGCGCCGCGAGCGGGGCGGCGAGGGCGATCAGGGCGATCAGGAGAAGGAGGGCGGCGGCGTGTCTCGATGGTCCCAACCTAGGCATGGCTCTTCAGAGTCCTCGGGGCGTGGGCTACGGGTTCGCGGGACGACGGATTCTAGCAGTGTCCCCGGCCGCGCTCGCGCGGCCTGCGAAGAACCTCTCCGGCCGGAGCGCGTAGGATGAGGTGATGGCTCCCGCACCCTCGCGGGCCGGCGGACCCTGGACGGCCCTCCTCGCCGGCTTCGCCCTGCTCGCCCTGGGCGCCGCGCTCGCCCGCGCCTCGCTGCCCGAGTGGCGGACGGGGCCGATCCCGCCGCCGGCGTTCTTCGCCGCGCGC
>DATBQN010000184.1:0-5700 GCA_036560825.1 Thermoanaerobaculia bacterium | reverse complement strand
GGCCTTCGAGGCGGCGCCGGGCTGCCGGGGACTGGTGCTCCTCAAGCACGGCCTCTTCACCTGGGGGGAGACGGCGCGGGAGAGCTACGAGCTGCACGTCGAGCTCGTCGACCTCGCCGAGCGCTGGCTCGCCGGCCGCCGGCGGCGGAGCCGGACGGCGCCAAAGCCGCCGGAGCCGCCTGTGCCAGCCGACCCGGCCGAGAGCGCCGAGATTGGCGCCACGGCTGCCATGGCTGCCATCATCGCGCCGATCCTCCGCGGCCGGCTGGCCCAGGAGACCGACGATCCCGACCGCCCGTGGCGGCGGCTGATCGTCGAGTGGAGCGGCCACGCCGGCGAGGACGCCGAGGCGCTCGAATGGGTGAACGGCGAGGAGCTCCCCCGCCTGGCGCGCACCCCGCCGCTCACCCCCGACCACGTGATCCGCACCAAGGCGCAGCCGCTGGTCGTCGCGCCGCCGGTGGCGGAGAGCTCCAGCTCCGCCGAGGCCTGGAGGGCGGCGATCGAGCGCGAGCTCGACCGCTACGTCGCGGACTACCGCGCCTACTTCGAGGCCGGGGTGGCGAGCCGCGGGCCCCGCCAGCCGCTCGATCCGCTGCCGCGGGTGGTGCTCGTCCCCGGCGTCGGGATGTTCACCGCCGGGCCGTCGGCCAAGGAGGCGCGGATCGCGGCCGACATCTACCGGCACACCCTGCGCGTCAAGCGGCTGGTCCACGAGACGGGCGAGTACGAGGGCCTGCCGGACCTCGACCTCTTCGACGTCGAGTACTGGAGCCTCGAGCAGGCGAAGCTCGGCAAGGGGAGCGAGCGGCCGCTCGCGAGGCAGGTCGCTCTCGTCACCGGCGCGGCGGGAGCGCTGGGGAGCGCCATCGCCGAGCGGCTCCTGGCCGCCGGCGCGCACGTCGCCCTCCTCGACGTCGACGAGCGGGCGGTGACGGCGGCCGCCGCGCGGCTGGCCGCCCGCTACGGCGGCGCCGCGGTCGAGGCCGTCGTCCACGACGTCACCGGCGAGGTCTCGACCGCGCGCGCCTTCGCGCAGGTCGCCCGCCGCTTCGGCGGCCTCGACGTCGCGGTCGCCAACGCCGGCATCGCCTGCGCGGCGCCGCTCCACGAGCTCGACCTCGGCGATTTCCGCCGCGTGCAGGAGGTCAACGCGACGGGCGTCTTCCTCACCCTCCGCGAGGCGGCGCGCCTCATGCGCCGGCAGGGGACGGGCGGCAACGTCATCGTGGTGTCGTCGAAGAACGTCTTCGCCCCGGGCGCCGAGTTCGCGGCCTACAGCGCCTCGAAGGCGGCGGCGGCGCAGCTCGGCAAGGTGGCGGCGCTCGACCTCGCGGCGGACGGCATCCGCGTCAACAGCGTCAATCCGGACGCCGTCTTCGGCACCGCGGAGATCCCCTCGGGTCTCTGGCAGGCGGTGGGGCCCGAGCGCGCCCGCGCCCGCGGCGTGTCCCTCGAGGAGCTCGCCGACGCCTACCGCCGGCGGAGCCTCCTCAAGCTCCGCGTGACCGGCGAGCACGTCGGCAACGCCGTCGTCTTCTTCGCCTCCAACCTCACCCCCACGACCGGCGCCACCCTGCCGGTCGACGCCGGGCTGCCGGAGGCCTTCCCGCGGTAGGGGCGCCCTCTACCCCGCGCCGGCGAGCGAGGCGCCCGGATCGAGGCGGACCTCGCGGCGTGCGCCGCTCAGCTCCGGGCGCTAGAAAAAGATCCAGGCAGTGAGCAGGAAGACCGGCATGAGGACCGGCAGGGTGAAGCGCAGGATGTAGCCGAAGAACGACGGCATCTCGACCCCCATCTCCTCGGCGATCGCGCGGACCATGAAGTTGGGGGCGTTGCCGAGATAGGTGTTGGCGCCCATGAAGACGGCGCCGGTCGAGATCGCCTCGAGATAGTGCGCGTGGGCCGCGACGAGGGCCGCGATCGCCTGGCGGTCGCCGAGACCGGGATGGAAACGGCCCAGGGCGGTCGAGAGGAAGGCGAGGTAGGTGGGAGCGTTGTCGAGGAGCGAGGAGAGGAGACCCGCGGCCCAGAAACAGTGCGCCGGCGTCCGCACCGCCCGAAGGATGGGCGCCATTGCCCCGAGATCCCCCGCGCGCAGGATGGCGAGGGCCGGGATGAGGGTGACGAAGATCGCGGCGAAGAGGATCGCCACCTCGCGGACCGGCTCCCAGGAGAAGCCGTTGGCGGCGCGGATACAGCGCGGCGTCGTCCACCAGGAGCCGGCGAGCATGAGGAGGAGGAAGCCGTCGCGGAGCAGGTTCTGGAGCTCCTGGTGGACGCCGAGCACGCTCACCTCGCCGGCGTGCCAGGTTCCGGAAACGATCACCGCCGCGAGCGCCCCGGCGAGGAAGAGGAGGTTGTGCGCCCCCTCGATCGTCAGCGGCTCGCGGCCGACGTCCGCCGGCGGGCTGGACGCAAGCCGGCGCTCCTGGCGCTCGTACCGGCGGTCGACGGCGAAGTAGATGGCGAGGAGGAGCGCCGCCACGGTCACTGTCTCGGCGGCGAGCGAGAGCGTCCAGAAGAAGGGCACGCCGGCGAGGAAGCCGAGGAAGAGCGGCGGATCGCCCAGCGGCGTCAGGGCGCCGCCGACGTTGGCGACCAGCGCGATGAAGAAGACGACGGTGTGGGCGCGATGCTGGCGGCCGGCGTTGGCGCGGAGGAGCGGGCGGACGAGGAGCATGGCCGCGCCCGTCGTCCCCACCCACGAAGCGAGCACGGTGCCGAGCGCGAGGATCGCCGTGTTGACCGCCGGCGAGCCGCGGAGCGTGCCGCGCACCTGGACGCCGCCACCGATCGTGTAGAGCGCCGCCAGGAGGACGATGAACGGCAGGTACTCGGCGATCGCGACGCGGAGGATCTCCTGGACGGCGTCGGCGCGGTAGATCCAGACGAAGGGGACGGCCAGGGCGACGCCCCAGGCCAGGGCGACCTTGGGGTGGTGCCGGCGCCAAAAGTGCGGCGCGGCGATGGGCAGGAGAGCGATCGAGAGGAGGATGCCCGCGAACGGCAGCGCGCTCCACGTCGGGAGCGCGGCGCCGAGGCCGCCCACCGCTCCCGCAGTCGCTCCCGCCATGGAGGCATCGTATAGTTCGCCGCGGAATTCCACGTCGTGAAGAAGAGCGCGTACAAATCCGCCGGCGTCGACATCGACGCGCAGGAGAAGGGGCTCGCCAAGGTCAAGAAGCTGGCGCGCGGGACGTTCACGCCCGGCGTGCTGTCGGAGATCGGGAGCTTCGGCGGCCTCTTCCGCCCCGACCTCTCGGGGATGGACGAGCCGGTGCTCGTCGCCTCGGCGGACGGCGTGGGCACCAAGCTCGCGGTGGCGCGCCTGATGGACGACTACTCGACGGTCGGCCGCGACCTCGTGAACCACTGCGTCAACGACATCCTCGTCCAGGGGGCGACGCCGCTCTTCTTCCTCGACTACGTGGGGGCGGGAGCGCTGGCGCCGGAGCGGCTGGTCGAGCTGGTGGGCGGCGTGGCCGAAGGCTGCAAGGCGAACGGCTGCGCCCTCCTCGGCGGCGAGACGGCGGAGATGCCGGGCTTCTATCAGCCCGGCGACTACGAGCTGGTCGGTTTCATCGTCGGCATCGCGGACCGCCGGGCCGTGCTCGACGGCTCGCGCGTCGCCGCCGGCGACCTCCTCGTCGCCCTCCCCTCGGCCGGCCTCCACACCAACGGCTACTCGCTCGCCCGCCGCGTGCTCTTCGATCGGCTGGGGCTCGGGATCGAGGACCGCGCGCCGTGGCAGACGAAGAAGCGGTCGGTGGGCGAGGTGCTCCTGGCGCCCCACCTGTCGTACCTCGATCCGCTCCGCCCCCTCCTCGGGCACCCGGCGCTCCACGGCCTGGCGCACGTCACCGGCGGCGGCCTCTCGGACAACCTGCCGCGCATCCTGCCGCGCGGCACGCACGCCGAGATCCGCCTGGGGAGCTGGGAGATCCCGGAGCTCTTTCACTTCCTCCAGGAGCGCGGCGAGATCGACGCCGACGAGATGTTTCGCGTCTTCAACATGGGCGTCGGCATGGTCGCGGTGGTCGCCGCCGACGGCTTGCGCGACGTGCTCGCCCTGCTCCGCAAGGGGAAGCAGCGGAGCTTCGTGATCGGCTCCGTGCAGAAGGGCGGCTCCGGCGTCGTCTACGACCTGGGCGCGCAGGCGGCCGCCGAGGTGGATCCCGCGCCCGACGACGCCGGGGCGAGCTGATGCCGGCGCCTCGGGTCGGCATCCTCCTCTCGGGCCGCGGCAGCAACTTCATGGCCCTGCAGGCGGCGGTCGCGCGGGGCGAGGTCCCCGCCCGGATCGGGCTCGTCCTCTCGAACGTCGCGGGGGCGCCGGGCCTCGCACGCGCGGAGGCTCTGGGGCTGCCGGTCGCCTCGATCCCGCACGCCGGAGAGCCCGACCGCGGCGCCCACGAGGCGAAGGTGCTCGCGGCCCTCCGTCAGGCCGGCGTCGAGTGGGTCTGCCTCGCCGGCTACATGAGGCTCCTCTCGACAGCTTTCGTCGCCGCCTTCCCGCGGCGAATCCTCAACGTCCACCCGAGCCTCCTCCCCGCCTTTCCGGGGGTCGACGCGCAGCGCCAGGCGCTCGATCATGGGGTCAGGGTGAGCGGCTGCACCGTCCATCTGGTCGACGAGGGGCTCGACAGCGGTCCCATCGTCGTCCAGCGGACGGTGCCGGTCCTCGACGGCGACACCGCTGACACCCTCGCCGCCCGTATCCTCGAGGAAGAGCATCGGGCTTACCCCGAGGCCCTCCGTCGCCTGTTGACCGAGCCCTGGGAGATACGGGGCCGGCGTCTCGTCTTCCTGCCGCCTCCATAGCGCCCCTTCGCTCCGCGCCGAGTGACAGTCCGGGGACGGGGGGTTGACACCCGTGGTCGGCTGCCCTATATTTCGCCTCCCCGGTAGCGAGGCGTGACGAGGTCATGGCGGACGGCCGGGAGATCTTTGAGTCGAGGAGCGTCGAAGCCGGAGCGATCCGGCTGCGGGCCTGATCGAGCGGCCCGTGGACGATGCTCTCGGGGCTCCGGGCAACCGGGCTCATCTCTGCCGATTCCGGCAGTTCCTTCCAAAAGGCGATCGCACCCGAGCCCTTCCAGGGCTGGTGGCGCTCGGCCGTGAAGCGGGCTGCGGGTCGGTGTTTTAGGCGCCTATTGACACACGTCGAAGCGCGCCGTAACATCGGGGTTCGCCCTGTTCGGCTCAGACCGGCGGGTGCCGGTTCTTTGAAAACTAAATAGAGGAAGAGTCTCGACGACTAATACTTCCTTTTGCCTCGCGGCGCCTCGGCGCGGCGGGGCGGACGGATTCCGAATGAGACACGCGCTGTCGGAGGTCCTTAGCCGGCCTCTGGCAGAGAAGGATCCAAACTGGAGAGTTTGATCCTGGCTCAGAATGAACGCTGGCGGCGTGCTTAACACATGCAAGTCGCGCGCGAAGGTGGCTTCGGCCACCGGAGAGCGGCGAACGGGTGAGTAACACGTGGGTAATCTGCCTAGGAGTGGGGGATAACCTGGGGAAACTCGGGCTAATACCGCATACGTCGACAGGGTTACGGCTCTGTTGAGAAAGCTGGCCTCTGCTTGCATGCTAGCGCTCCTTGAGGAGCCCGCGGCTGATTAGCTAGTTGGTGAGGTAATGGCTCACCAAGGCGACGATCAGTAGCCGGCCTGAGAGGGTGATCGGCCACACTGGGAC
>DATBQN010000183.1:0-6516 GCA_036560825.1 Thermoanaerobaculia bacterium | reverse complement strand
CGGCTTTCTGGGCGGCTGGGGACCGCTTCCCGGCCCCTGGCTGGAACCCGGATTCCGTGAGAAGGGTTTCGAAGATCTCTCGCAGCGAATCGCCATCGCCCACGATCTGATCGAGCGTTTCAACGAAATGGTCGAGGCGATTCCCGCGCTCACCGGCCTCGAGCACGTGAGGTTCGTGGACCTGCGAAACACGCTGCGCACGGACGCGCAGTACAAGGACTGGTGGGCCAACGAGCTCCACCCCACCGAGCCGGGTTTCCATGCGGTCGCAGAAAAATTCGCCATCGTGCTCGCCGCATTGCCCTAACCTCTCAGGTGCTCGAGCACGGGATCACTCCGCGCCGAGCGGCGCGCCGGTGCCGGGCGCGCTAGCGGGCCCCTTGCTCTCGGCGGTGGAGGGGCCGAAACCGCAGCGTCCGCGCCAGCCCTGCCGGAGGCGCTCCCGCTCCTCGGGGGTCATGTGCTCCCAGCGCTCGGCCATGCGGCGGCGGACGTTGGAGCGGACGTGACCGTGGCGCCCAAATCCGCCGAAGAGGATCCGACACAGCGCCAGAATTCCAAGCGCTTGCCAGAAGGCGATCTGGCGCCAGCCGAAGAGCGGCGGCAGCAGCCAATTCCACAGTAACTTTACGCTTTCGCCGCCGATGAAGACGAACAGCAGAATCCCCAGAATCGCCAGCGGAGCGATGAAGATCAAATTCTTCCTTCTCATGGTCAGCTCCTCATCCTTTGGTCAGTTCGTCGTAGATGCCTTGCAACCGCTCGCGCAGGTGCAGCACCGCATAACGTTTGCGCGACAGCAACGTATTCACGCTCACGCCGGTCTCGGCGGCCATCTCCTTGAAGCTGCGCCCTTCGAGCTCGTGCGCCACGAACACCTCCCGCTGCTCCTCCGGCAGCTCGTCGACCGCCAGCTCGAGCTCGTCGAGGAGCGCGCCGCGGGCGTAGAGCGCCTCCGGTCCGGCGTCCGGCGAAGGCAGCAGGTCTTCCAACCGCAGCAGCTCGTCTTCCTCGCCCGCGACGCCGGTCTCGGCGAGGCGCTCCGGCCTCTTCTTGCGGAAGAGATCGGTGATGCGATTGCGCGCCACGCGAAACAGCCAGCCGGTGACGTGCTCGATCGGCATCAGCAGGCTGTTCGCTTCCACCAGCGCGTAGAAGACGTCCTGCAGGATGTCCTCGGCGTCGCGGGGGTCGGGCACCCGCCGGCGGATGAAGTTGCCCAGCCGGGACTGCTCCCGCTTGACCACGTCGGAGATGCGCTGGTCCCGCTCGAGTGCCATCCGCTCCAGGCTCGCCGCGTCCTTCATCTACGGTGGTAGACGAATGAGGGGGTGCCGATATTGTACGGTCGTGCCCCGGGCGTGTGCCCGGGGACGGCGCAGACGACGGGGACGCCGCGGGCGATCAGCGGGGATGCGGCTTGTCGGCCGGGGGCCTCGCGGCCGGCGCCCGCTGCGCCGGAGGCGATGGGGGCGGCGGCGCCTGGCGCGCCGCCGGCGCTGGGGTCCGCGGCTCCGCGGGGCGCTCGTAGCGCGGCGCGGCGCGGTAGCTCTCGCGGGGCGCGAGGGTCGGACGCGGCGGCGGACCCTGCGAGGGACGCGCCCGCTCGAGCGGAGGAGCGTAGCTCGGCCGGCCCGGATAGGCCTCGCGAGGCGCCACCGCCTGCGGCCGCTCCCAGACGCGCGGCGTCGCGGCCTCCGGCCGGCGGAGGTCGCGGGCCGGAGGCGGCGCCGGACGGCCGTCGCGCTCCTCTCCCGGCTGGCGCGGCTGGCGCGGCGGGATCACGATGCGCGGCCGCTCGGGACGGTCGAGGCCGGGGACCGCCGTGCGCTCTCGGCCGGCGCGGTCGGCGCGGTCGCGCCAGGCGTGGCCCGCCGGCGCGACGCGCCCGAGGGTCCGATCGGCGCCCACGCCGTCACCGCGCGGCCCCGGGGCAGCCGGGAGGCGCCCGGCGCGCGGGCGGCTGGCGATGGCCGTCGGTAGACCTGGCCGGCGCGGGGCACGATCGCCGCGATCGCCGAACGCGGGGCGCGTCTCGAGGGTCGCGGGCCGCAGCGGCGTGCCCGTCAGGCGGCCCTTGGCCGGACCGTCGGTCGCCACCGCGTGCAGCACGCTGGTGGGCAGGCGCGGGTTGCGCGCGATGAACGGCGTCACGTCCGGCAGGCTGCCGCCGCGCCCGGCCGGCCGGTGCTCGAGGATGGAGAGCACCTGGCGCGGGTTGCCCCAGCGGCCGGGGGTGATCCCCCGCGTGTCGGTGGTGATGACGCCGCGCGGCAGCTCGGCGAGCTTCACGCGGTCGCGCAGGGCGTCGCCGGGCAGGGCCCAGCGATCGAGGTCGCGGCGGCCGAAGTGGCCGCTGCCGACGAAGCTCCAGCGCGAGAAGAAGCCCCAGTCGCCGCCCGCCCAGCCGTAGACGCCGAGGCGGAAGCCGGGGTCGTGGAAATGGTGGCGATAGAAGCCCGTGTAGTAGCCCACCGGGCACCAGCCGGTGAAGCTCGGCCCCCAGTACCAGTAGACCCAGGCCGGCGCGTAGACGTAGCCCGGCGCCCACACCCAGCCGTAGGCCGGCAGGTAGTCCCAGGTGCCGTAGTGATAGGGCACCCAGCCCCAGGGCTCGTAGGCCACCCAGGTGAGGCCGCTCGGGGTGGAGACCCAGCGGCCGTGCCAGTAGGGCCGCCACCCGTTGTCCACCCGCGGCCGCCAGTAGCGGGCGCCCTCGACGTCGATCCAGCTCCCGTACTGGCCGAGCGACGACGCGGAGTAGCTGAGGCTCTCGTCGACCTCCGGAGCTGCCGGGGCGGCCGCGATCTGGTCGGCGATCTGATCGGAAAGCTGGCGGCCCCAGCGCTCCAGGGTGTCCCAGGCGCCGGCCGCCCGCACCTCGGCCTCGGCGTCGCGCGCTCCCTGGGCGACGCCCTCCTGGCCGGCGCGGACGGTGGTCGTGGCGCTCTCGGTCGCCAGGTCGGCGGTGCCGCGGCGCACCACGAGCGAGGTCCAGTCGGTGGCGTTGGCGGTGACCCGATAGGCGCCGGCGTAGTCGACGTAGACGCTGGCGTTCTCGGTGTCGATCCGCGGCAGCGGATCGCCCAGGGCGTCGGCGACGACGACGAGCTGGAGGTTGCCCTGGATCAGGCGCAGCCGCGTCTCGCGGTCCTGCGAGTCGGCCGAGCCGGCCAGGCGGTCGAGCACGACCTCGCTGCCGCCGTCCAGGCGCAGCAGGTTGCGGTCGGGCAGCACGATCTCGACGCGCGAGCCGCGCGGCACGGCGATGCGGTCGCCGGCCAGCACCGGCTGATTGACCTCGGCGGGCGAGCGGTCGGCGCCGCCGGCCGGGAAGTCGGTCGCCTGCCCCTCGACGATCCGGAAGTAGCCGTAGCTCCCCGCCGGCGGCGGCGCGGACGGGTCGTTGACGCTGGCGTCGTCCGCGGCGTCCGCGAGGTTGGCGTCGTCGGCGGGCGCGTAGGCGCCGCCGGGATCCTCCGTGGGCGCGGGCTGGTAGGCGCCCGCCGGGGCCTCGGCGTAGCCATATCCGTCGCCGGCATCCGGAGCCTGGGCCGGAGCCTGGGCCGGGACCTGGGCCACGAGCGGCCAGGCGAGCGCCAGAGCGGCCGCAGCGGCCGTAGCGGTGACGAGCCAGGGGGCGCGGCGCGCAGCGTGCGGACGCTCGATGCGGTGGGGTCTCATGGCTCTTCCTCTCCTTCGAATGGTCTCCGCCATCCCGCGGAGAGCAACTTCCGGACCATCCTTCAAGATTCCCGCAAGCGTCGGAAAAGACGGGGTTTTGACTATAATGACCAGCGCTCCGAGGTAGCGCCGCGTCATCCCGAAGAGTCGGGGTCGTCCACTTCCGATCGCGTTCCGATCTCGGCGGCGCCGGCGGGCGAATCGAGAGCAGTCAGAGCAGACAGGGCCTGGAGGGCTATGGGTCTCAAGGGGTGGTTCGGCGGCAACAGGCAGGCGGCGCAGGCCTACACGATCGACGACCTCATCGTCCTCGAGCGCTACGAGGAGGCCGAGGACCGCCTGCGCGCCAAGCTCAAGGCCAACCCGCAGGACCTCCATTCGCACCTCAAGCTCGCCGAGGTCTACACCCAGCTGAGCCAGTTCGCCAAGGCGATCGACGAGTTCGGCTTCGTGGCCGACGAGTATGCCGGCGACGGCTTCTACGACAAGGGGCTGGCTCTCCTCTCGAAGGCCGCCAAGCTCGCTCCCCTCGACGCGACGCTGCGCTCCCGGATGGATCGCCTGCAGCGCGAGAAAGCCCTCGAGCACACCCGCACCCTCGCCCTCGAGGGGCTGCGCCAGGCCGGCGGGCAGCAGGCCGGCACCTCCGCCCTCGAGCTCGGCAGGCTGTGGCACAACCTGGTGGAGAGCAGCCTCGTCCAGCACCTGCCGGGCGAGCAGCTGAAGCGCCTGTTCGCCACCATGAAGCTCCTCCATCTCAAAGAGGCCGGCGCCATGCTGGCGGAGGAGGGGAGCGAGGCGCCGTTCCTGCTCCTCCTCGTGCGCGGCGTCCTGGAGGCCGAGATCGCGGCGCCCGGCGGCAAGCCGATGGGCATCCGCAGCTTCACCTCCGGCGACATCGTCGGCGAAGGGGTGCTGCTCGAGCGCACGCCGTGGCCGGCCAACTACCGCGTCAGCGAGCCGATCACCGCGCTGCAGCTCACCCGCGAGGGTCTCGAGCAGAGCCTGGTGGGCAACCCCGATCCGCGCGGCTTCCTCGAGGCGCTGCGCGAGCAGCACAACGACCGCAGCGTCGCCGCCATGGTGCGGCGCCTGCGCACCGCCTGAGCCGGCTCACCCGATCCCATCACCCGATGTCGATCCTCGCCATCCGCCTCTATCCCGACCCCGTGCTGCGCGCGCCCAGCCGGCCGGTCGCCGACTTCGACGCCGAGCTGGCGCGCCTGGTGGCCGATATGATCGAGACCATGAACGCCGCGCCGGGCATCGGCCTCGCCGCCCCGCAGGTGGGAGTCGACCGCCAGCTCGCGGTCGTCGACCTCTCGGCGGGCAAGGACCCCAAGGCGCTCCACGTGCTCGTCAACCCGCGCCTCGCCGAGAGCCAGGGAGTCACCACCGAGGTCGAGGGCTGCCTGTCGCTCCCCGGCATCAGCGACAAGGTCGACCGCCCGGAGCGCGTCAAGGTCGAGGCCCTCGATCGCGAGGGCAGGCCCTTCGAGCTCGCCGCCGAGGGGTGGCTGGCGCGCGCCGTCTGCCACGAGATCGACCACCTGAACGGCATCCTCTTCATCGACCACCTGCGCGGCCTGCGGCGGGAGCGGGCGCGGCGCCAGCTCCGGCGGCTGTCGGCGGCGGAGGCCTCCGCGTGAGCCGCCGCGCCGCCCAGCCCGCGGGCCGTTTTCCCGCGCTCCTCCTCGCCGCCCTCGTCGCCTTCCTCGCCGGAGCGCTGGCGGTGAGCTGCGGCGGCGGTGGGGGTGGCGGGGGCGGTCCCACCGCTCCGCCGCCGCCCGCGCCGGGGATCACCTTCACCCCGGGGGCGAGCGCCGGCCCGCCCGGCATCTCCCTCGCCGCCGGCGCGGCGTCGACGGCGAACGTCCTCCTGCTCGAGGTGCGGGCGACCGGCGTCCAGGACCTCTACGGCATCGCGTTCGACCTCCAATTTCCCAGCGGCGTCCTGACCTACGCGACCTCGAGCAACGCCGGCTCGATCCTCTCCGGCGGCGCCTTCGAGATCTCCCACACGGCGACCGACCTGGTGGTCGGCGTGAGCCGGCTCGGCGCCGTGCGCGGCGTGCCGGGAGACGGCCTCATCCTCACCCTCGAGTTCGCCCCCACCGCCGCCGGCAGCGGCTCGTTCACCTTCTCGCGCAACACCGTCCTCGACTCGACGGGCCAGCCGATCCCGGTGAGCTGGACGGCGGGCTCGGTCCAGGTGGTCCGCTAGCCCGCGCCGAAGACCGCATGCCCGACGACATCGCCCTCTGGAACACCCTGGGGCGGCGCCTCGAGCGCCTGGAGCCCATCGTCCCCGGCGAGGTCCGCATCTACACCTGCGGGCCGACGGTCTACAACGACGCCCACGTCGGCAACCTGCGGACCTTCCTCTTCGAGGACCTGCTGCGGCGGGCGCTCCAGTACCTGGGCTACCGCGTCACCCAGGTGATGAACCTCACCGACGTCGACGACAAGACGATCCGCGGCGCCAACCAGGCCGGGGTGTCGCTGGCCGAGTTCACGGCGCCCATCAAGCAGGCGTTCTTCCGCGACCTCGACCTCCTCCACGTCGAGCGCGCCGAGGCCTACCCGCCGGCGACCGAGCACGTGCCGGCGATGATCGCCCTCGTCGAGCGCCTGATCGCCAGCGGCCACGCCTACGAGGCCGACGGCTCGGTCTTCTTCCGCCTCGCCTCCGACCCCGACTACGGCCGCCTCTCCGGCTTCGACCTCGAGCAGGCGCGGCGCGGCGAGCGGGTGGCGAGCGACGAGTACGACAAGGAGGACGTGCGCGACTTCGTGCTCTGGAAGGGGACCAAGCCGGACGAGCCGTGGTGG
>DATBQN010000182.1:0-2893 GCA_036560825.1 Thermoanaerobaculia bacterium | reverse complement strand
CCGATTTTTCTGGACCCATCTCGAATCCCATCGCGAGGTCCAACCCGTAGTCCGCCGTCGCCCTGCCGATCTCGCGCCAGAGCTCGGCGGCGGCGACGCCTTCTAGCTCGCGGCGGGTGCGGCCGACCTGGGCGAGCGGCTGGAAGCTCATCAGACCGAAGGCATCGCGGTTGGCGATGGTCCAGCGCACCACGCCGGCGATCTGCGGCAGGTTGTCGCGGGTGACGGTGAGGGTCATCGCGGCGCGGAGCTCGCGGCCGGTCCGCCGGCGCGCCCGGCGGATCAGCGCCGCGAACTCGTCGCGCAGCGGATCGAGCTCGCGCTCCGAGGCCGGCTGCCGGTAGCCGTCGCGGCCGCGCTGGGTGGTGTCGACGTGGATCGACACCTCGGTCAGCCCGCCGTCGGCCATCAGCCGCTCGAGGAGGCCCGGACGCCGGCGCAGGTTGTCGCCATGGGTCATGAGCATCGGGACGACGCCGATGGCGCGGGCGTGGCGGAGGATCTCCAGGAGCTCGGCCTCGGGGCGGAGCGTCACCTCGCCGTCGGTCAACTGGACGTTGCTCTTGGGGCCGAGGTGGCGGCGCAGCTCGTCGAGCTGGGCGAGGATCGCGGCGGTGGGGAGGGCGGGGACGCGGTTCGCCTCGCTCCCCAGGTAGCAGCCGGTGCAGGCGAAGTCGCAGCGCGGCTGGAGGCCGATCGTCGCGCCGCAGCCGGTCGCCTTCTGCCCGAGACCCTGGCCGGCGACGCGGAGGGAGGGGTCGAGGGCGGCCCAGCGCTCGGCGAGGAGCCGGCGCTTCTCCGGCGTCACCGGATCGAGGAAGAGGGCCGCGGCGCTCCGCAGGAGCGGCGGCCGGCGGGGCCGCGCGGGCGGGCGCGGAGGGTGTGGCGCGGCCCTTTGGGCGATCACTTCGAGGCGTCGTTCAGCTTCCAGCTATAGGAGTCGTAGGCGAGCTTCACGTCCTTGCCGGCCTTCTCGATCTGCGACGCCTTGTCGGCCGGGACGTGCTTCCTGATGAAGGCGAGGCGGCCGCCGCCCCACTTGTCGAAGTCCTCGCCGAACCAGTCCATCACCTTCGTGGTGTGGACGACGAGCGTGCCGCCGTCCTTCCCGAGGTGCACGCCGTGCGGGCCGTTGAGGAACTTCCGCGCCTGGTCGTCGAGCTGCTCGTTGATGCGCGCGCCCGCGTAGGCTTCGCTGCGGATCGGCGGGCAGCTCTCGGCGGCGCAGTTGATGGCGAAGTGGATGCGCGGGTCCTTGAAGCCCTCGCGGATCTTGTCGTTCTCGACGTCGTTGAGCGAGATCGCCCCGCCCTTGACCTTCACCGAGGGCTTCTTGAAGACGTTCAGGCGGATGATCGGATCGGTCGAGATGTCGCGGATCGACTCGACGGGGTAGTGGTCGACGACGACCGAGACGACCGAGATGTTGTAGAGGTTGATCCAGTAGGCGAGCTGATCGGGGCGCGGCAGGGCCGCCGGATCGACCTCCGCCATGCGCTGGCGCAGGCCGGCCAGGGCCTGGGCCCCCTGGGCCTTGAGCCCTCTGTAGTTCATCCCCTTGGCGGGGTCGTAGTAGCGCGCCAGCAGGTCGTTCCACGCCGCGTAGTCCGGAGCCGGGGCCGGGGCCGCGGCGGCCAGCGCCGTCGCCGGCGGGAAAACGATGGCGAGGAGCAGCAGACAAACAAGCATCTTCATCGCGTGCCTCATGCCTTATCTACGATGCCCTGCGTTGGATGGATGAGCCGCACCTCGGCGCTCTGTCGGACGGCCGGCAACACCTGCAGGTGCCGCAGATAGGCGCCGTACGTCCACAGCGGCACGTCGCGCAGGCAGCCCAGGAGCTCGAGCGTCATCGCCAGATGCCGGGGCAGCCCGGCCGTCCAGCCCAGCTTCTCGACCTTCGAGCGATGAGACAGCCCGGCGAGGATGCGGATCGCGGCCGGCATCCGCCCCCGCGCCACCACCTCGTTGATCATGATCTCGATGCGAAACCCGCGCCGCCGCTCCGCGGGGATGGCGGCGAAGACCTCGCGGCGGAGCGCGCGCAGGCCGGTGATCGGCGGCAGGCGCAGGAAGAGCGGGCTCCTGAGGCGCCCGTAGTCGAGGACGCCGCAGGAGAGGGCGGCCTCGCCGGCGAGGACGGGCGCCGCCAGCGCCTCGAAGTGCTCCGGCGTGACGCCCTCGATGTCGGCGTCGAAGAAGAGGAGGACGGGGGCCGTCGTGACGGCGACGCCGAGCTCGAGCGCGCGGCCCTTGTCGCCCGGCTCGCCCGGCGGGCGCGCCGCGACGACCTCGACGCCGCCGGCGACTCCCGAGAGCGCCGCGGCCGCCGTGCCGTCCGTCGAGCCGTCGTCGACGACGACCACCCGGCCGGCGCCCGGCGCGGCGCGCGCCGCGCGCACCACCCCGGCCACCGTCGCCGCCTCGTCGCGGGCGGGGATGACGACGTCGTAGGCGGGCACGGGGCCCGATCGTAGCGCACCGCGAGGTGCGGCGGCGGAGGGCTACCGCCCGGCGTCGAGGAGGGCCGGATCGAGAACGGCGCCGGCGTCCACCCCGCGCGCCTGGACGAGGACGCGGATGTCCTCGCCCATCCCCTCGCCGTCGAGGAGCGCCATCGCCTGCTGGCGGGCCTCGGCGCCGGCGCCGGCGAGATCCTCGAAGATCCCGCACGCCGCGAGCCAGAGCGCCTGGCGGGTGAGGGCGAAGGTGGTGAGCCCCTCCCGCTCCCCGGCCTGGACGAGCGCCGTGAAGTCGACGTGCGCGGTCAGATCCTGCTCGCCGACGAGGACGAAGGGGTTGCGGTGGACGCGCTGGCGGCTGTAGGCGGCGAGCGTGCCGTGCGGGCGGATGCGGGCGTCGAGGAGGCGCTCGCGCGGGAAGCCATAGTCGC
>DATBQN010000181.1:0-11094 GCA_036560825.1 Thermoanaerobaculia bacterium | reverse complement strand
TCGCGGCGCAGCGCTAGAAACTTGACTCAGATGGAATGGGAGTAAGCTGCCGAGCATTACTCGGACAGGCTCCTAGCCCTCGCCCTACGGCCGCCCCCGATACGGCCGCCCCAGCGCCTTGGGGGGCCTCGCGCGGCCGATGAAGCCGGCGAGGACGACGATGGTGAGGACGTAGGGGACGATCTGGATGAACTGGACGGGCACGGCGACGACCCCCTGCATCTGGATGGACAGCGCCTCGGCGGCGCCGAAGAGGAGGCAGGCGAGCATGGTGGGCACCGGCCGCCACTGGCCGAAGACGAGGGCGGCCAAGGCGATGTAGCCGCGGCCGGCGCTCATGTTGCGGGTGAAGAGCGAGGACTGGCCGGTCGAGAGATAGGCGCCGCCGATGGCGGCGAGCGCTCCCGAGAGAACCACCGCGAGGTAGCGCAGGCGCGTCACCGGAACGCCCGCCGCGTCCGCCGCCTCGGGGCTCTCCCCCACCGCGCGGAGGCGCAGGCCGAAGCGGGTGCGGTAGAGGACGTACCAGACGACCGGCACGAGGCCGAAGGCGAGGACGATCGGCGCCCGCGGCAGGAGCTCGCCGCGCGGGATCTGCGGCGTCGCCCCCGTCGAGTCGAAGAGCGCGCCGCAGAGGAGGGCCGGGATGCCCAGGAAGGCGACGTTGATCGCCATCCCGGACACCACCTGGTCGGCGCCGTAGCGGAGGGTGGCGACGGCGTGGACCAGGGCTACCGCCGCCCCGGCGGCGACCGCCGCGGCCATCCCCAGCCACGGGCTGTGGGAGAAGTGAGTCACCGTCGCCGCGGTGAAGGCGCCGGCGAGCATGAGCCCCTCGAGGGCGATGTTGATCACCCCCGAGCGCTCGGAGAAGAGCCCGCCCAGGGCCGCCAGGAGGAGCGGCGTCGCGAGGCGGACGGCCGAGGCGACGAGGCCGAGGTTCAGGAGCGCCAGCAGCTCGCGCACGTCAGCTCCCGCCCGCGGCGCCGCGGCGGCGGCGGAAGAGCGCCTCGGCGGCGACGAAGAGGATGATGATCCCCTCGAGCACCGCCACCAGGTCCTTGGAGACGTGCTCGGTGAAGATGTCGACGAACAACCCGCCGCGCAGGAGCGCGCCGAAGAAGAGGGCCGCCGCGAGCACCCCCAGCGGGTGGCTCCGCCCCAGCAGGGCGACGGCGATGCCGGTGAAGCCGTAGCCGGCCGAGAAGCCGTCGTAATAGCGGTAGCGGTAGCCCTGCACCTCGCTGATCGACACCATCCCGGCGAGCGCCCCGGAGAGCGCCATGGCGAGGACGATGCGGCGCCGGGTCGAGATGCCGCCGTACTCGGCCGCCTCGGGGCTGGCGCCGGTGGCACGGATCTCGTAGCCCCAGCGCGTCTTCCAGAGGAACACCCAGACGAGGAGGCAGGCGAGGAGCGCGAGGAGGAAGCCGGCGTTCAGCGGGATGCGCTCGGGGAGGCCGGGCACGAAGCGCCCGAGCCGCGGCAGGCGCGCCGCGTCGGCGATCGGCACCGTCTCGAGGATGGCGTCGCCCGGCTTCTTGTAGTGATACTGGGTGAAGTAGCTCGCCAGGCCGGCGGCGATGAAGTTCAGCATGATCGTGGTGATGACCTCGTGCGCCCCGAAGCGCGCCTTGAGCGCCCCCGGCACCGCCCCCCACACCCCGCCCGCGACCATCCCGGCGCCGGCGACGAAGGGCACCAGGAGCCAGCCCGGCAGGTGGGCGAAGGTGATCCCCGCCCACGCCGCGGCGAAGGCCGCCGCCACGAGCTGTCCCTCGGCGCCGATGTTCAAGAGCCCGCAGCGGAGCGCCAGCGCCACCGCGAGGCCGGTGAAGACGAGCGGGGTGGCGTAGAAGAGGGTGTAGCCGATGCCGTCCGGCCAGGAGAGGGCGCTCCCCAGGAGGAGGCCGTAGGTCTCGAGCGGGTCGTCCCCCACGGCGAGGATGAGCACCGCTCCGACCGCGAAGGCGGCGGCGACCGCGAGGAGGGGCGCCGCGAGCGGCTCGAGGATCTTCCCCAGCGAGCGCCCGACCGAGCGCCCGAGCGTCCGACCCCGAGCGGGCCCGCTGGGTGGGCTACCTTCGATCATGGGCGGCGGCTGGCGGCCTAGAAATCGGACGTGTAACCGGCGAGCGGGTCGCGCAGTCTTGCTCTACGAAGAGAGGGATCTGGGCGGAAGGCGGCACCGCGCTCATTGTCGCTTACCCCCAGATCCCCCGCTTCTTTCTTCCTCGCAAACCGCTTCCATTCCTTCCCCAGCGATCAGGCGGCCCGTCCGGCCGCCATGAGGAGCCCGATCTCCTCGGCGGTGGCGCGCGCCGGGTCGAGCTCGGCGACGATGCGCCCGGCCGCCATCACCAGCAGCCGGTCGGCGAGCGCCGTCACCTCCTCGAGCTCGGAGGAGACGAGGAGGATCGCCGCGCCGCGGTCGCGGTGGGCGACGAGCTCGCGGTGGATCGCCTCGATCGCCCCGATGTCGACGCCGCGCGTCGGCTGGGCGACGAGGAGGAGCCGGGGCGGCAGCGCCAGCTCCCGCTCGACCACGAGCTTCTGCTGATTGCCGCCCGAGAGGGCGCGCGCCGGGAGATCGGGGTCGGCCGGGCGCACGCCGCCGCGGTCGAGGATCGCCCGCGCCCGCGCGCCGATCGCGGCGCGGTCGAGGACGGCGCCGAGCGGCCCGTGGGAGATCGGCGGCAGGTGCTGCACCCCGAGGACGGCGTTCTCGGCGAGGGTGAAGTCGAGGATGAGACCGCGGCGCAGGCGGTCCTCCGGCACGTGGGCGAGCCCGCGCTCGCGCCGCGCCCGCGCGGAGAGGTGGACGATCTCCTCGCCGGCGAGCCGGACGCTGCCGGCGACCCGGGCCGGCCGCGCCGGGTCGGCCAGCCCCGCGATCGCCTCGACGAGCTCCGTCTGCCCGTTCCCCTCGACCCCGGCGATGCCCACGATCTCGCCGGCGCGGACGGCGAAGCTCGCCCCGTCGACCCGCCGCGCGCCGCCGGCGCCGCCGGGCGCCGCGACGGCGAGGTCGCGCACCTCGAGCACCGCCGGTCCGGGCCGCGCCGGCCCCTTCTCGACGCGGAGGAGGACCTCCCTCCCCACCATCAGCCGCGCCAGCTCGGGAGGCGTGGTGTCGCGCGTCGCCAGGCCGCCGACGACGCGGCCGTCGCGCATCACCGTCACCTCGTCCGAGATGGCGAGCACCTCGGAGAGCTTGTGGGTGATGAGGACGACGGTCTCGCCGCGCGCGCGCAGGCGGCGCAGGAAGGCGAAGAAGTCCACCACCTCCTGCGGCGTCATCACCGCGGTCGGCTCGTCGAGGATGAGGACGCGCGACGTCTTCTCGGTCTTCCGCGCGTCCAGATGAAACAGCGCCTTGAGGAGCTCCACCCGCTGCTGGAGGCCGACCGAGAGATCGCCGACGCGCGCCGCGGGGTCGACGGGCAGCCCGACCTCGGCGGCCAGGGCGGCGATGCGGGCCGCGGCGCCCCTGCGGTCGAGCGCCCACGGCCGCCCCGGCTCGGCGCCGAGGACGACGTTCTCGGCGACGCTCATGGCGTCGACCAGCAGGAAGTGCTGGTGCACCATCCCGACGCCCAGGCGGATGGCGTCCTCGGGCCCGGCGAGCCGGCGCTCGACGCCGCCGATGGCGACCGCGCCCGAGTCCGGCGCCAGCATTCCGTAGGCGATCCGCATCGCCGTCGATTTCCCGGCGCCGTTCTCGCCGACGATCGCGTGGATGGTGCCGGGAAGGACCGCCAGGCTCACCCGGTCGTCGGCGACGACGCGCCCGAATCGCTTGGTGACCTCGCGGAGCTCGAGCGCGGGCGCCGTCATCTCGCCATCGCGTCGGTGACGCGGATCTTCCCCGCGATGATCGCCCGCTTCGCGGCCTCCACCCTGGCGAGGACGTCCGCCGGCACCAGGCCGCGGTTGTACTGGTCCATGGCATAGCCGATGCCGTCGTTCTCCAGGCCGTAGACGTGGACGCCGCCCTGGAAGCGGCCGGCGACGCGGTCGGCGACGATCTGGTAGACGGCGTTGTCGACCCGCTTGACCATGCTGGTGAGCACGTGGCCGGGCTTCACCCAGTTCTGGTTCGAGTCGACGCCGATGACGTAGATCCCGTACTGCTCGGCGGCGTCGAAGGCGCCCAGCCCCGAGTTGCCGGCGGCGGCGAAGATGACGTCGGCCCCCTTGCCGACCTGCGCCACCGCGAGCTCCTTGCCCTTGCCGGGGTTGTTCCAGGCGTCCTCGGTCACGCCGACGTAGTTCTGGATGACCTTCACCCGCGGGTCGACGGCGCGCGCCCCTTCCTCGTAGCCGGTCTCGAAGCGGTGGATGAGCGGGATGTCCATGCCGCCGACGAAGCCCAGCACGCCGGTCTTCGACTTGGCGGCCGCGATCATCCCCACGAGATACGAGCCCTCGTGCTCCTTGAACACCAGCGAGGCGACGTTGGGGAGGCCGGAGACGCCGTCGACGATCGCGAAGTCGATCCTCGGGTAGTCCTTGGCGACCTCCTCGACGATCGGCGTCTGGGCGAAGCCGATGCCGATCACCAGGTCGTAGCCGCGCTCGGCGAAGGCGCGCATCGCCGGCTCGAGCGAGGTGGGATCGCCGGGCTCGGCGTCGCGCAGCACGATGGGGAGGTCGCGCTGGGCGCGCTTCACCCCCTGCCAGGCGGCGGCGTTGAACGAGCGGTCGTCCTTGCCGCCGCTGTCGAAGACGATGCCGACGCGGACCTTGCCGCGGTCGCCCGGCCCGCCGGCGCCGGGAAGCCGGCAGCCGCCCATGAAGAGGACGAGGAGGACGAGGAGGGCGGCGAGGACCGCGATCGACGCGAGGGCCGTCGGGCAGACAGCCCGCGCCCGCGCGCTCACTTGGGCGGCGCGCCGCCGCGCTCGCTCTTCAGGTAGCGCAGGAGGTCGCTGTCGGTCGAGAGCACCAGCGTGCCGTCCGGCTTCAACACGCTCTTGTAGGTCTCCAGGCTCTTGATGAAGCGGTAGAGCTCGGGGTCCTGGCCGTAGGCCTCGGCGTAGATGCGCGTCGAGGACGCCTCGGCCTCGCCGAGGATCTCCTGCGCCTTCTTGTAGGACTCGGACTCGATCCGCCGCTGCTCCTGCGAGGTCAGCCCCGAGATCTCGGCGCGCTTGCCCTGCCCCTGGGCGCGGTAGCGCTCGGCGATGCGGAGCTGCTCGGAGACCATGCGGCGGTAGACCTCGTCGCGCACCTGCTCGGTGTACTCGATGCGCTTGATGCGCAGGTCGACGAGCTCGATGCCGAGCTTGAGCTCCTTGAGCTTCTTCGAGGCGAGGTCGAAGATGCGCTGCCGCACCTCGATCCGCTTGCCGGTCACCTGCTCGTCGCCGCCGGTGCCGGGGCCGCGCGAGGTGCCCGCCGGACCGGGCGTCATGTCGGGGACGAGGGCCTGCTGGATCTCCGCCGGCTGCGCCTCCTCCAGCTGCTGCGGCAGCGACAGCGGGCGCGAGGTCGTGCGCACCAGCTCGAGGAGGTAGCGGCTCGAGACCACGTCGCGCACCGTGCCGTCGAGCACGTCGTCGAGCTTGCCCTGCGCCCCGCGCTCGTCCTTGACCGCGGTGTAGAAGAGGAGCGGATCGGTGATCCGCCAGCGCGCGAAGGTGTCGACGAAGATGAACTTCGAGTCCTTGACCGGGATGCGCTCGGGCTCGCCGTCCCACGAGATGATGCGGGCGTCGAAGCGGATCACGTCGTCGACGAAGGGCAGCTTCCAGTAGAGGCCGGGGCGGCGGATCGGCCGGCGGTTCACCTCGCCCAGGCGCACGACGATCGCCGACTCGCCCTCCGAGACGACGAACCCGGCGGCGTAGACGAGGATGGCGGCGACCGCGGCGGCGATCAGCCAGGCGCGCCGGCTCACTGCGGCGGCTCCTTGGGCTTCGCCGCGGGCGCGCCCTCGGGCTCCGGCGCAGCGCCGGGGAGTCCCGCGGGGAGCCCGGCGGCCCCCAGCCCGACGATCGGCACGACGCCCTTGACCGCGGGGTCGACGACGACGATCTTCCCGGCGCCGGGGAGGACCTGCTGCATGGCCTCGAGGTAGAGGCGCTCGCGGGTCACCGCCGGCGACGTCCGGTAGGCGGCGAGGAGGAGGTCGAAGCGGCGCGCGTCGCCCTGGGCGTGGTTGATGCGCTCGATCTTCGTCCCCTCGGCCTGCGCCACCCGCTGCTTCGCCTCGCCCTCCACCCGGAAGAGGATCTTGTTGCGCTCCTGGAGCGCCTCGTTGATCGCCCGCTCCATCCCCTGGAGGGCGCGGTTGACCTCCTCGAAGGAGTCCTTGACCGGCTCGGGCGGGTGGGCGTCCTGGAGCTGGACGAGCTTGATCGACACCCCGGCGCCGTACTGGTGGAGGATCTCGTTCATGCGCTGGTGGACGAGCTCCTCGATCTCCCGCCGCCGCGTCTTGATCACCTCGTCGAACCCCTGGTCGCCGACCACGCCCCGCATCTCGGCCTCGGCGACGGCGCGGATGGTGTCCTCGGGGTCCTGGAGGACGAAGAGCCAGCGGTAGGGGTCCTCGATGCGGTACTGGACGATGAACTCGACGTCGGCGATGTTGAGGTCGCCGGTGAGCATGAGCGACTCGTTCTGGAAGCCGCTCTTCTGGTAGGTCGACACCTTGCCCGGCTCGAGGGTGCGGAAGCCGAACTCCGCCTTGAGCTGGCGCTCGGTCGGCACCTTGTAGACGGTCTCGACGAAGGGGATCTTGGCGTGCGGCCCGGCGCCCACGGTGCGCACGTGGCGGCCGAAGCGCAGGACGACGCCGCGCTCGTAAGGGTCGACCTGGAAGTACGAGCCGTAGAGGAGGACGAAGAGGGCGAGAGCGGCGGCGATCCGCGTCAGGCCCACCCGCGGCAGGCGCGGCAGCGACCCGAACTTCGGCATCCGCCGCAGGTCGATCACCGGCCCGGTGGGGTCGCCGTTGCCATCCGCGCTTCTCGGCATCGCTCGCCCGGCAGGCTATCCGAGGGGCCAGGGGAAGGCAAGGGCGGGACCGCTCCGTGACGAGTCCTCCGCGAGAGCGGCCGCCTCACTCTACTTATTGGAGCGGCGCCCCGGGCCCGCTCCGCGCTCGACGCCGATCCCGGCGTCCAGCCGTCCACGAGGAGACGCCATGCGAAGCACCTTCGTCCGCCGTCTGTGGAGAGCCGCGCTCGCCGTCGCGATGCTCTGTGGGATGAGCAGCCTGACGCCGGTGAACAAGGCCGCGGCCTACAACATCTGCGGCAGCATCTTCATCGTCTACTACTCCGACGCCCATCACACGCACCGGGTGGGGAGCTGCTCCATCCCCTGCGGCGCCGGCAAGGAGACCTGCAACGGGCAGATGACCTCCTTCTCGACCCAGATCTCGAGCTGCCACGCCTGCTAGGCGCCCATCGGTCCACCGTGGCGGCGGCGCGGCGCCGCTACACCTCCAGCTCGCCGGCGGATGGCCTCGACTTTGCACCGGATGAGAGTGTTGCGGACGAACTCGTAAGCACAACCTGGAGGATAGCGACATGAGAGACGATCAGACGCGAGAGCGCGCGCGAGCCGGGACCGGCACCCTGGAAGCCGAGCCCGAGGTCGTGCACCTTCCGGAGACCGAGGAGCAGGACCAGCACGCGGTCGGCACCGGCGTCGGCGCGGCGGGCGGCGCGGCCACCGGCGCGGCCGTGGGCGGGGCGGTCGGCGGGCCTCCCGGCGCCCTCATCGGCGCCGCGGTGGGCGGCGTCATCGGCGGCTTCGCCGGCCGCGGCATCGCCGAGGCGATCAACCCGACCGAGGAGGACGCCTTCTGGCGCGACAACTACCACCATCGCCCCTACGCGGCGGGCCGCAAGTACGAGGAGCTGGCCCCCGCCTACCGCTACGGCTGGGAGTCGCGGGTGCGGCACGCCGACCACACCTGGGACCAGGCCGAGCACCATCTCGAGCACGGCTGGGAAAAGGCGCGCGGCGAGTCGAAGCTCAAGTGGCACGAGGCCAAACACGCCGCCCAGGACGCCTGGAACCGCGTCGACGCCGCCTACGATCGCGAGCCCGACGGCGATCGCGGCGGCAGCCAGGGCCCGCTCTAAGCCCCGCCGGCCGCGGGCCTCCTCGCCCGCGGCCGCCTCCCATTTCCGCCTGGCTCCCGCTCCTCTCTATACTTGCCGGCATGGCGCCGCGCTTCGACTCCGAGCGGAGGACGCTCAACCTCGCGGTGGCGGATCTGCTCGAGGGGAGCTTCGCGCGGAGCCTCGGCTTCGGCAACCGCGGCGGCTACGAGCGGCTCTGGCTGGGGCAGGCGATCCACAGCCGCTATCAGGAGAGCGCCCTCGCCGGCGACGGCAGCTACCGCCGCGAGGTGGTGATCGCGGCGAGGTTCGAGCACCGCGGCTGGACGGTGACCATCGGGGGGCGGATCGACGGCCTGCGCCGCGAGCCGGACGGGGCGCTCGTCGTCGAGGAGATCAAGTCGGTGCGGCGCGGCGGCTCGCTCTCCCCCGCGGTGCGCGAGATGTACCAGCGCCAGGCGCTCCTCTACGCCTGGATGCTGGGCAAGCTCCCCGAGCACGCCGGCTGCGAGGTGCGCGCCGAGCTGGTGCTCATCGCGATCGGCAGCGACGAGGTCGAGCGCGAGCCACTCGCCGCCGACCCGCGGGCGCTCGAGGCCGGCATCCGCCGGCGGGTGGCCCAGCTCCTCTACGCCTACGAGCTCGACCGCCAGGCGGCGGCCGACCGGCGCGCGGCGGCCGAGCGGCTCGTCTTCCCCTATCCCGGCCCCCGCCCCGGCCAGGACGACATCCTGGCGGCGGTGGGCACCGCGGTGGAGAACCGCGAGCACCTGCTTCTCCAGGCGACCACCGGCATCGGCAAGACCGTCGCCGCCCTCTTCCCCGCCCTCCGCTACGCCCTCGCGCACGACAAGCGCCTCGTCGTCCTCACCGCCAAGACCCTGCAGCAGGAGATGGCGATGGCGGTGCTCGCCCTGGTCAACACCGAGGGCGCCTTCCGCTCGCTCCGCCTGCGCGCCAAGGCCAAGATGTGCGCCAACGACCAGGTGATCTGCCACGAGGAGTACTGCCGCTTCGCCAAGGACTACTACCTGAAGCTGCAGACCTCGGGGATCGCCCAGCGCCTGCTCGCGGATCACTCGACCCTCGAGCCCGACGACGTCTTCGCCGCCGCCCGCGAGGTCGAGGTCTGCCCGTTCGAGCTCTCGCTCGACCTCGCCGGCCGCGCCCAGGTCACCGTCTGCGACTACAACTACGCCTTCGATCCCTACGTCTCGCTCCCCGAGTTCGGCGCCGACAGCGACCTCTCGGACACCGTCCTGGTGATCGACGAGATCCACAACCTGGTCTCCCGCGGGCGCGGTTACTACAGCCCGGAGCTCTCGGCCTTCGCGGCGCGGCGCGCGGCGGAGGCGGTCGCCGCCGGCGGCCTGCCGCTCCACCTGCGCATCGCCGCGCTCGCGGCCAAGCTCGCGCGGGTGATCGAGGAGGCGGTCGAGGACGCCATGCTGGAGGGGCCGCAGACCGAGCGCGCCATCGAGACGGCGCTCCCCGAGGACCGCCTGTGGGCCCTCCGCCCCGCCTTCGACGCCGCCTTCGTCGACTACCTCGAGCACCAGCGCGAGACCCGCAGCTTCCGTGCCGACGATTCCTTCGTCGCCCTCTACTTCGACTTCCTGCGCTTCTTGAACGGCCTCGTCGTCTCGGACGACGCCTTCAGCCACTGCGTCGAGCGCACGGCGGCCGACCGCCGCCTGAAGATCCTCTGCAAGGACCCCAGCCGCTTCCTCGGCGCGGTGATCAACCGCGCCCACTCGACGATCGGCCTCTCGGCCACCCTCTCGCCGCCCGAGTTCTACACCGGCCTGCTGGGCTTCGCGGCGGGCCGCACCGCCTTCGTCGAGATCGGCAACCCCTTCCCCGCCGACAACCGGCGGGTGGTGATCGATCCCACCGTCGAGACCACCTTCCGCGAGCGGCCGGCCTACTACGAGCGCATCGCCGAGCGCCTCGCCGAGTTCGCCGACGCGGTGCCGGGCAACTGCCTCGCCCTCTTCCCCAGCTACCAGTTCCTCGCCGAGGTGGCGGGGAGGATGCGCCTGCGGTCCAAGCGCGTCCTCGTCCAGCGCCAGGCCGACGGCGACCGCGAGCGCGAGGCGATCCTGGCGGCGCTCCGCGGGGCGATCTTCGGCGACGTGCTGCTGGTGGCGGTGGCGGGCGGCGTCTTCGCCGAGGGGGTGGACTATCCGGGCGAGGTGCTCAAGGCGGTCGCCGTGGTGGGGCCCTGCCTGCCCGGTCTCTCGCTCGAGCAGCAGCTCCTCAAGACGTATTACCAGGAGCGCTTCGAGCGCGGCTTCGAGTACGCCTTCGTGGTGCCGGGGATGACGCGGGTGGTCCAGGCTGCCGGGCGCCTCATCCGCTCGCCCCAGGACACCGGCGTGATCGCCCTCTTCGACCGCCGCTTCCTGCATTCCCCCTATCGCCACCACCTCCCCGCCGACTGGCTCCCCGAAGATGGAGTGACGGCGCTGATCGGCGAGCCCGCCGCGGCCGCCGGGGAGTTCTTCCGCGCCATCGCCAGCCGGGGCACGGCCAGCGCGGCACCCACCACCCGGCCGGAGCGCTCGGATCGCTGAGCACGCGCATGCTCGATGTCCCGTCGCTCTTCGGCCCGATCGACATCTACCTCTTCGATCAGCTCCTCCGCGGAAGAATCGTCCACGGGATGACGGTGCTCGACGCCGGCTGCGGCGGCGGGCGAAACCTCGTCTTCTTCCTCCGCGAGGGCTATGAGGTCTATGCCGTCGACGCCGACCCGGGCGCTATCCGGGCCGTGCGCGCCCTCGCCGACCAGCTCGCACCGGGGCTGCCGGAGGAGAGACTGCGCGCCGAGCCGATCGAGTCGAGCACCTTCCCGGACAGCGTCGCCGACGTCGTCCTCAGCAGCGCCGTCCTCCACTTCGCCCGCGACGAGGCGCATTTCCGCGCCATGCTCCACGGCACCTGGCGCCTGCTCAAGCCGCGCGGCCTCTTCTTCTGCCGCCTCGCGTCGTCGATCGGCATGGAGGATCGC
>DATBQN010000180.1:0-11142 GCA_036560825.1 Thermoanaerobaculia bacterium | reverse complement strand
AAGTCGGCGATCCAGGTGCAGTCCTTCTCCGGCTTCCCGGGCGAGAAGTATCCCACCCTGTGGGCCATCCTCGCCGTCCCCGGCGTCGGCTCCTCGGACGACAAGGTCCAGGCCGGCATCCGCGCCGAGCTCGAGCGGCTGAAGCGCGAGGACGTCACCGACGAGGAGCTCGCCCGCTTCAAGACCCGCGCCCGCGCCGACCTCGTGCGGTCGCTCAACTCGAACGCCGGCATCGCCTCCCAGTTCGCCGAGGCGCAGCACATCTACGGCGACTGGCGCGAGGTGTTCCGCACCCTCGACCGCATCGACAAGGTCGGCAAGGCCGACATCCGCCGGGTGGCCGCGCGCACCTTCGAGAAGACCAACCGCACGGTGGCGATGATCGTCACCGCCGCCGACGGCCCGAGGAGAGAACGATGACCGTCATCGAACACAGGACCTCGCGGGCTCGCGGCACGGGAAGGGGAGCCGCGCTCGCCGCCGCCCTCCTGGCCGCCCTCGCCCTCCCGGCGGGGGCCGCGGGCCCGGCGAAGAGCCTCGGCGAGATCCGCTACCCGCCGCTCCCCGACTTCAAGATCCCCCAACCGGAGCGACTGGTGCTCGGAAACGGCATGGTCGTCATGCTGCTCGAGGACCACGAGCTGCCGCTGGTCGACGCCGTCGCCTTCGTCCGCACCGGCTCGCGCCTCGAGCCGGCCGAGAAGGCGGGCCTCGCCTCGCTCACCGGCCAGATGCTGCGCTCCGGCGGCACCAGCAGGATGAAGGCCGACCAGCTCGACGACTTCCTCGACGACAAGGGGGCGATCGTCGAGAGCTCGATCCGCGAGGACACCGGCCGCGTCACGCTCTCCTCCCTCAAGGAGGATCTCCCCGCGGTCTTCCCGGTCTTCGCCGACGTCCTCCGCCATCCCGCCTTCGCCGAGGACAAGCTGGCGGTGGCGAGGAACCAGGCGATCGCCCAGGTGGCGCGGCAGAACGACAACCCGCAGCAGGTCATCTTCCGCGAGTTCCGCAAGGTGGTCTACGGGGCCGACTCCCCGTACGCCCGCACCCCCAGCTACGCCAGCCTCGGCCGCATCGGCCGCGCCGACCTCGTCGCCTGGCACGCCGAATACTTCCAGCCCGACCGCGTGGTGCTCGGCGTCACCGGCGACTTCCGCCGCGACGAGATGCTGAAGCTCATCGAGGCGGCCTTCGGCGACTGGCCGCGGGGATCGGCGGCCAAGCCGCCGCAGGTGCCGTATCGCACGACGCCCGCCCCCGGCGTCTACTACGCCGAGAAGAACGACATGACGCAGTCGAACGTGGCGATGGGCGGTCTGGGCATCCTGCGCAGCAGCCCCGACTACTATCCGCTCGAGGTGCTGAACTACGTGCTCTCCGGGAGCGACGCCTCGCGCCTCTTCGCCAACGTGCGCTCCAAGAAGGGGCTCGCCTACGCCGTCTTCGGCGACGTCGGCAGCGACTGGGACCACCCCGGCACGCTCACCTTCTTCCTCTCCACCAAGACCGAGTCGACGGGAGCCGGCATCGAGGCGCTGTTGACCGAAGCGCGCGAGACGGCGACCAAGCCGCCGACCGACGAGGAGGTCGAGAAGGCCAAGCAGGCGCTCTTGAACTCCTTCGTCTTCCGCGTCGATTCGCGGCGCGAGGTGCTCGAGCGCGAGCTCGAGCTCGAGTACTACGGCTACCCGCTCGACTGGCTGGCGAAATACCGTCCGGGCATCGAGGCGGTCACCACCGCGCAGGTGCGCGCCGCCGCCGTCAAGTACCTCCACCCCGACCAGTTCGCCATCGTCGTGGTCGGACCGAGCAAGGGCACCGACCGGCCGCTCACCGACTTCGGCAAGGTGACCAGCCTCGACATCTCGATCCCGCGGCCGCCGGGCGCGCCGAGAGCGGGCAAGCCGTAGGCGATCACGGTCCCCTCTCGGCATGGATCTTGAAGCCTCCTGAGTTCGCCGCGCTCAAGCGGCCGACCTCAGGAGGAACCCACGATGAAGCTCGAATCCCTGCGAGACCTCTACGTCGAACAGCTCAAAGACCTCTACAGCGCCGAGACCCAGCTCGTCGACGCGCTCCCCAAGATGGCCGACGCCGCCGCTTCGCCGGAGCTCAAGACCGCCTTCCGCGAGCACCTCAGCCAGACCCGCCAGCACGTCGAGCGCCTGGAGAAGGTCTTCCGCGGCATGAACGAGAAACCCAAGGGCGAGACCTGCGAAGGGATGAAGGGCCTGATCAAGGAAGGCGAGGAGATGATCAAGATGAAGGGCGAGCCCGAGGTGATCGACGCCGGCTTGATCGCCGCCGCGCAGCGCGTCGAGCACTACGAGATCGCGGGCTACGGGACGGTGCGCACCTATGCCGAGCTCCTCGGCGACCAGGAGGCGGTGCGCCTCCTCGAGCGGACCCTCCAGGAAGAGGAGGAGGCCGACGAAAAGCTGACCGCGATCGCCACCAGCGGGGTCAACGAAGAGGCCTTCGCGCGGCGCTAGAGGCGGCCGGCTCGCCGAACCGGCCCCCCACCTTTCCTCCCCCCTGTCCCAACCATCCCCCCCCAGGGGGGAGGAACGCGAGAGCCATCGCTCTCTTGACTCCAACCAACCCTTGAGGCGTAGCTTCACTCGGCGGTCAGTACGGCGAGGGTCTCGGCCTCCAACCGGCGGAAGGGATCGCGCTCGCCGGGATCGACCTCCGCGCGGGAGGCCAGCTCCTCGAGATCTCCCTCGACGTAGGCCGCCGGCACCGCCGGGTGGATGTAGAACTTCCGGCAGGTGGCCGGCCGGTTGCGGAGGGCCCTGGCCACCTGCTTGACCGCCTCGACGACGTTCTTCTTCGCCTCCGCCGCCCCTTCCGCCGGCCCCATCCGCCGCAGCGCGAAGAGCGCCAGCACGGTGCCGCCCCAGGTGCGGAAGTCCTTGGCGGTGAAGTCCTGCCCGCTCGCCTCGCGCAGGTAGTCGTTGACGTCGTCCGAGCTCACCCGGTGCGGCTCGCCCTCGTCGTCGACGTACTCGAACAGCTCCTCGCCGGGAAGGTCCTGGCAGCGCTCGACGATGCGCGCCACGCGCCGGTCGCGGACGCCCAGCTCATGCGCGACGCCGCTCTTGCCGCGGAAGCGGAAGCGGAGGACCGAGCCCTCGACGTCGACGTGGTCGGAGCGCAGCGTGGTCAGGCCGTACGAGTCGTTGTCGCGCGCGTACTCGTCGTTGCCCACCCGGATCAGGGTCAGCTCGAGCAACCGCGCCACCGCGGCGAGGACCTTCGCGCGCGGCATGCCGCGCCGCGAGAGGTCGGCGTCGATGCGCGCGCGGATCGCCGGCAACGCCCCGGCGAACGCCACCATGCGCCCGAACTTCGTCTCGTCGCGGACGGCCCGCCACTCGGGATGGTAGCGGTACTGCTTGCGGCCGCGGGCGTCCCGCCCGGTGGCCTGGATGTGGCCGTCGGCGCGCGGGCAGATCCAGACGTCGGTCCAGGCGGGCGGGATGGCGAGGGCTCGGATGCGGGCCCGATCCTCCGCATCGCCGACGACCTTGCCCGCGGGGTTCAGGTAGGTCCAGCCCTTGCCGCTCCGGCGCCGCCGGAGCCCCGGCTTCTCGTCGCTGACGTAGCGCAGGCCCGCCGCGCGGGCGCTCTCCGACGGATCGGCCGCGGGGGGAGCCGGTGCGGGGGGATCGATCGGGAACGCTGCCGCCAGTGTCGCCATGGCATCCTCGGCAGGCCTCGCCTGCCAAATTCGTTGTAAGAAATTCAATCACCGCCCCGGGCATCGATCGGCCGCTGCTCGATCGGGCCCCGCGTCGGTCGCGCCCCTTGCATCCCGCGTGCCTCGAAGGGCCGTAGCCGGCCGTGGCGGCAATGGCACGAGGGATGCACGAGCGGCAGGGCCGGACCGCCGGTACAGGCAGATTGGAGGGCCCAGGTGAGCGCGATCGACGAGGTGCGGGACCAGGCGCAAGGCGAGGACCGAAGGGCCCCGGAGCTGGACGGCGCCGCGGCTGACCTCGCGCGCGCTCTCTCTCCAGGCACGCTGGCGCTCAGGAACGGCAAGCCCGAGAGCGCCGATCCGCGAGCGCTCGAGCTCCTCGGCCTCGCGGACGCCGCCGCGCTGGCGGCGGCCGCCGCGGCGATCGCCGCGGCCCTCTCCCGTCGCGGCCCCGACGGCGGCCGGCCGGCGGCCCTCCCCCTCGGCCCCGGCGGCCGGCCGCTCCTCGCCGAGGTCCGCCCGTCGAGCGGCGCCGGCGCGCCGGGCGAGGTCGCTCTCCTCTTCGATCCGGCGGCGCTCGCCGCCCTCGCCGCCGACGTCCAGCAGGCGCGTCATCTGCGCGCCGTCACCCACATCTCTCCCGCCGTGGCTCACGACCTGCGGGCGCCGATCAACGCCATGGTCTTCAACCTCGAGATCCTCAAGGAGACGATCGCCGCCGGCAAGGGCGCCGAGCCGGCCGGCCGCGAGCGCCAGCTCCGCTACGTGACCGTGCTGCGCGACGAGCTCGCCCGCCTCCACCGCGAGCTCGAGATCTTCCTCGCGCAGACCTCGGGTCGCGGCGACCGCGGCGAGGAGGTCGACCTCCGCGAGGCGGCCGGCGAGCTGGTCGCCCTGCTGGCGCCGCCGGCGCGCAAGCTCCAGGTCCAGGTGTCGTCCGAGCTGACCGAGGAGCCGGTGACGATCGCCGCCAACCGCTGGCGGCTCCGGCAGGCGCTCCTCCAGGTGGGGATCGCCGCCCTGGCGAGGGTCGGCCATCCCGGGCGGCTCCTCGTCGCCCTCTCCGTCGCCGGCGGCCGCGCCAGGTTGACCCTCGCCGGTCCAGCCGGCGCCCCCGAAGCCGCGCCGACCGCGCCGGCTACCGAGGACGCGCCGGAGCCGAGCTTCGATCTGCGGCTCGCGGCGCCGCCCGATGGCGAGGGCGCCCAGCCGCTCGACCTCTACGTCGCGCGCGAGATCCTCGCCGCCCAGGGGGGAGAGCTGAAGCCCCTGGCCGCCGGGGGAGACGTCGGCCTTGAGATAGAATGGCCGGTCTCGGCGGTCTCGGCAGCCCGGTCCCAGGAGTGAGGAGAGCACCATGCCCCACGCGCTCGCGGTCGACGACGATCCCAACTTCCTCTCCGCGCTGGCCGAGCTGATCGAGGGGCAGGGCTTCACCACCAACACCGCGAGCACGCTCCGCGACGCGCGCACGCAGGTCCACCACAAGACGCCGGACGTGGCGCTGGTCGACCTCTATCTGCCGGACGGCCTCGGCATCGACCTGATCAAGGACCTCGAGGCCGGCAACTCGACCGAGGTGGTGCTGATGACCGGCCACGCCGACGTCGAGAGCGCCGTCCAGGCGCTCCGCCTCGGCGCCAGCGACTACCTCACCAAGCCGCTCGACATCGGCCGCCTGAAGAGCATCCTCGCCAACGTCGCCAGCGTGCAGCCGGGTCTCACGATGGTGGGCGCGGAGGCCGCGGAGGAGGCCGGCGAAGAGGTCGGGCGCCTGGGGCTCCTGCTCGGCGCCTCGCCGCCGATGCAGTCGCTCTACGAGATGATGACCCGCGTGGCGCCGACCGACGCGACCGTCTTCCTGGTCGGCGAGAGCGGCAGCGGCAAGGACATGGCGGCGCAGACGCTGCACCACCTCTCGCGCCGCGCCAAGGCGCCTTTCCTGCCGCTCAACTGCGGCGCCATCTCGCCGACGCTGATCGAGAGCGAGCTCTTCGGCCACGAGCGCGGCAGCTTCACCGGCGCGGCGCGCCGGCACAAGGGTTACTTCGAGCGCGCCCACGGCGGCACCCTCTTCCTCGACGAGATCAGCGAGATGCCGATCGAGCTCCAGGTGAAGCTCCTGCGGGTCCTCGAGACCGGCGTCCTGGTGCGCATCGGCGGCGATCAGCCGGTGGAGATCGACGTCCGCGTGTTCGCCGCCACCAACCGCGATCCGCTGCGGGCGGTCGAGGAGGGGAAGCTGCGCGAGGACCTGCTCTACCGCCTCTCGGTGTTCCCCATCCCGATGCCGCCGCTGCGCGAGCGCGGCGCCGACATCGAGCTGCTCGCCAACTTCTTCCTCGCCCAACTGAACGAGCGCCAGGGCACCGACAAGCGCTTCGACGACGAGACGCTGGCGCGCCTCCAGGCCCACGCCTGGCCGGGCAACGTGCGCGAGCTCAAGAACATCGTGCACCGCGCCTTCATCATGGCGGAGCAGGAGATCACGCCGCGCTGCCTGCCGCGCGAGGTGGGCGGCGAATCGGGCGCGCTGCGCAGCCTCCACTTCCAGGTGGGGACCTCGATCGCCGAGGTCGAGCGCCGGCTGATCATGGCGACCCTCGACCTCAACGGCGGCAACAAGAAGAAGACCGCCGACATCCTGGGCGTCAGCCTGAAGACGCTCTACAACCGGCTCAATACCTATCGCGAGGATTGAGCGCCGGGCCCTCTAGGGCCTTCCCGGGCTCCCACTTGAGGCGCCGACCCCGAGGTTGTATACTCCCCTCCCGTCCGACGACTCAGTTGACCTGGACACTTGCATAGAGCGTAAAGGGGGCTGTGGCACAGAATCTGCTTTCTACTGCGCAGTGCGACTGAATGCAGACGCGCCACACCACCTAAGAGCAAGACCAGGACCCCGCTGAGGAGAACGACATGAACCGCCACCCATGGACTCGGGAGACCAGCCTGCTCGTCCTCGCCCTGGCGGTCCTGTTGCCCCTGGCGTCGGCCTGCAAGACGACCGAGCCGGTCGGCATGCAGGTGGACGATAAGACCATCACCGCCAAGATCAAGACCAAGCTGGTCGCCGACCTCGACATCAACCCCTTCAACATCGACGTCGACACCAACGAGGGAGTCGTGACCCTCCAGGGCCGGGTGAAGAAGGAAGAAACCAAGCGGAAGGCGGAGGACTATGCGCGGGACACCAGCGGGGTAAAGCGCGTCATCAACCTGATCAAAGTTGGCGACATCAACCAGTAGCGTTCGCCGATTCATCATTCCATTCAGTCAAATCACAAGGGAGAAAACAAAATGAAGAAGGCACTCATCCACCTGTCCATGCTCTGCCTGCTGGCCGCTCTGGTCATGCCTCTGACCGGCTGCAAGAAGGAAGAGAACATGGAGGTCGAGGAGACCCCGGCAGCCACGGAAGCGGCACCCGCGGCGGAGCCGGCGATGGGCACCAGCGCCATGGGCACCGAGTCGACGCCGATGGGCACCGACATGGGAACCACCGGCGGCGCGATGGGCACCGAGTCCGGCGCCATGGGCACGTCGCCCTCGAAGTAACCCTCCTTCCCTCTCCAGCGGATCCGAGGCGCTCGCAGCTCGAGCGCCTCTTTGTTTTTCCCCTAAGGGCAGACCTCGGCCAGGAACTCGCCGGCGGCGGCGCGGAAGGCGTCCGTCCACTCGTGCCCCCCGTCGTAGAGGACCGGATGGACCAGGACGCCCTTGCCGCGGAGCAGCTCGACGTCTCGGGTCATCTTCTCCTCGGTGTACCAGGTCTCGGCGCGGCCGCGGCCGATGAGCACCGGCGGAAAGCCGGCGAGATCGAGCCGCGCGAGCTCGGGGGGCACGTCGCCTCCCAGGGCGATCACTCCCAGGCAGCGGTGGCCGGCGCCCGCCGCGGCGCGGTAGGCCATGGCGACGCCCTGCGAGAAGCCGGCGTACACCAGCCGCTCGGAGCCCGGCGACAGGGCCTTGAGCCGCGCCACCGCCGCCGCCACGTAGGCGACGTTGTCGCCGATCGCCTGCTCGCGGTCGAAGCGAGTCATCCAGTTGGCGCCGATCTCTTCGCCGCGGAGGTAGAACGGATGGAGGGCCTGGACGGCGCAGCGCACGAAGCGCCCGGCGCCGGGCAGGCGGGAGAGCTCCCGCGCGTGGAGCGCGGCGGTCTCGCCGTAGCCGTGGAAGCCGACCAGCAGCGGCGCCCCGGCGCCCGCCGCGGCTCCCCGCTCGACCAGCGCGCGGCCGTGGACCGTGGAGGGGATGGAAAGGGGCTCGGCGGTGCTCTCGTTCATGGCGCCTCCGTCACAGCGCGTATTGGGCAAGGAGGATGATCACGAAGCCGGCGACGAAGCCCCACGCGGTGCCGTGCTTGCCCGCCGACTCGAAGCTCTCGGGGAGGAGCTCCGCCAGCACCAGGTAGCCCATCGCCCCGGCGGCGAAGCCCAGCCCATACGGCAGGAGGACGCGGGAGATCGACAACAGGAGCACGGCGGGGACGACGGCGATCGGCTGCGGCAGCGAGGAGAGGACGGCGTAGAAGAGGCAGCGCCAGAAGCCCACCCCCTGGGCGGCCAGCGGCAGGCTGATGGCGAGGCCCTCCGGGATGTTGTGGATGCCGATGGCGAGCGCGATGAAGATCCCCAGGCCGACCTTCCCCGAGGCGTAGCCGACGCCGATCGCCACCCCTTCGGGGAAGCTGTGCACGAACATCGTCCCCAGGATGAGGAGGGCGCGGCGGCCGCCGGCGCCGTGCAGGCCGGCGACGCTCCACTCCTTCTTCTCCAGGTAGAGGTCGCCCACCCAGAAGAAGAGGGCGCCGGCGACGAAGCCCACCGCGAGCTGCCAGGGCTGGCGCGCCTCGAGACCCGGCAGCACGAGGTCGAAGTAGGAGACCGAGAGCATCATGCCGCCCGCCAGGGCGTAGCCGGCGCCCACCAGGCCGGCCGGCATGCGGCGGGTGAAGAGGACCGGGATGGCGCCCAGGCCGGTCGCCAGCATGGCGAGCACGGCGGCGGCGAACGCCTGGACCAGGACGGGTTCCCAGCGGAGTGTCACGGGGAGCTAGGCTCGCCGCCGCTCGGCCCGGATCTTCAGGGGCGCCGCGAGCTCGCGGACCCGCGCCTCGACCAGCGCGGCGAGATTGGCATCGCCGCCGCGCTCCTCGACCAGGCGGACGAGGGCGCTCCCCACGACGACGCCCTCGGCGAGCTCCCCCACCGCCGCGACCTGGGCGGGAGAGGAGATGCCGAAGCCGACCGCGAGCGGCAGGTCGAGCCGCCGCCGCAGGCGCTTGATCTCGCGGGTGAGCTCGAGCGGCAGCGCCGCACGCTCGCCCGTGACGCCGGTCCGCGAGACGTAGTAGATGAAGCCGGAGGAGACCGCCGACACCCGCTGGATGCGCTCGCGGGTGCTGGTGGGCGCGAGGAGGAAGATGGTGTCGACCCCCTGGCGGCGGAGCGCCGGCACCAGCTCGCTCTCCCCCTCCTCCGGCGGCAGGTCGACGCAGAGCACGCCGTCCACCCCGGACGCCGCCGCCTGCTCGGCGAAGCGCTCGACGCCGCGCGCGAGGATGGGGTTGAAGTAGGTGAAGAGGACGATCGGCACCCCCAGCCGGTCGCGGTGGCGGGCGACGAGCTGGAGGATTCCCGACAGCTTGGTCCCCGCCGCCAGGGCGCGCACCGCGGCGCGCTGGTTGACCGGGCCGTCGGCGATGGGGTCGGAGAACGGCACCCCGAGCTCGATGACGTCGGCGCCGCCGGCGGCGAGCGCGTCGAGGAGCGTCGAGGTCACCTCGAGGTCGGGGTCGCCGGCCATGAGGAAGGGGATGAACGCCGCCCGTCCCTCCGCGGCGCAGCGCGCGAAGACCTCGTCGATGGCGCTCATCTAGGCTCCTCCGCGCCGCCGTGCCGCGGCGCTGAAGCTCTCGACCTTCCCGGCGCCGGATTCGGCAGCCGTCCCGCCGTCCGCGTCCCGCGCCGGCTCGGCGTGCCGCCGGTCGTACTCGAGGACCGACTCGACGTCCTTGTCGCCGCGCCCGGAGAGGTTGACCAGGATGACGCGCTTGGGCGACAGCCGCGGCGCGCGCTTGACCACCTCGGCGATGGCGTGGGCGCTCTCCAGCGCCGGGAGGATCCCCTCGGTGCGCGACAGCAGGTGGAAGGCCGCGATCGCCTCTTCGTCGGTCGCCGCGGAGTACTCGACCCGCCCCTCGTCCTTGAGCAGGACGTGCTCGGGGCCGATCGCCGGGTAGTCGAGGCCGGCCGAGATCGAGTGGGTCTCGGCGATCTGCCCCTCGGCATCCTGGAGCACCAGGGTGCGGGTGCCGTGGAGGACGCCGAGCGAGCCGCCGAGGAAACGCGCCGCATGGCCGCCCAGCGCGGGCGAGCGGCCGGCGGCCTCGACGCCGATGAGGCGCACCCGCCGGTCGCCGAGGAAGGCGGAGAAGAGGCCGAGCGCGTTGCTGCCGCCGCCGACGCAGGCGATCGCCAGGTCGGGGACGTCGGTCCGCGCCTGGCGCCGGAGCTGGAGCATCGCCTCGTCGCCGATGACGCGGTGGAAGTCGCGCACCATCCGCGGATAGGGGTCCGGCCCGAGCACCGAGCCGAGCACGTAGTGGGTGGTGCGGACGTTCGTCACCCAGTCGCGGAGCGCCTCGTTGATGGCGTCCTTGAGCGTCCGGCTGCCGGCGTCGACCGCCGCCACCTCGGCGCCCAGCAGGCGCATACGGTCGACGTTGAGGCGCTGGCGGCGCATGTCCTCGCTGCCCATGTAGATGGTGCAGGCGAGGCCGAGCGAGGCGGCGGCGCTCGCCGTCGCCACGCCGTGCTGGCCGGCGCCGGTCTCGGCGATCACCCGGCGCTTGCCCATCGACTCGGCGAGCAGGCACTGGCCGAGGGCGTTGTTGATCTTGTGCGCCCCGGTGTGGAGCAGATCCTCGCGCTTGAGATAGATGCGCGCGCCGCCGAGGTGCGCGGTCAGGCGCTCGGCGAAGAGGAGGGGCGTCGGCCGGCCGGCGAAGTCGGCGAGCAGCGCCGCGAGGCGCCGCTTGAAGCCGCGCTGCCGCTTCGCCTTGTCGTAGGCGCGCGCCAGCTCGCCGAGCGGCGCCATCAGCGTCTCGGGAACGAAGCGGCCGCCGTACGGGCCGAAGTGGCCCCCCGGGTCAGGCCGGGGGCGTGCCTTGGCCATCCCTAACCTCCGCGAAGAGACGAGCGAGCAGCTCTCTGTCCTTGATGCCGGGGGCTTTCTCCACCCCGGAGCATACGTCAATTGCAGCGGCCCCGCTCTCGGCGGCGGCGCGTCGCGCGTTGCCGGGCCGCAGCCCTCCGGCGACGAAGATCCGCCGCGCGGCGGCGATGCCGGCGACCGCGCCGAAGGGCCATCCGAGCCCGGTGCCGCCGTACAGCGCGCCGTGGCGGGCGTCGAAGAGGAGCGCCCAGGCG
>DATBQN010000179.1:0-5455 GCA_036560825.1 Thermoanaerobaculia bacterium | reverse complement strand
GCGCGGTAGCCCCCCACTCCGAGGAGCATCTCCTGCTGGATGCGGGTCTCGTTGCCGCCGCCGTAGAGGCGCGCGGTGAGGCTCTGGTCGGCCGCCGAGTTGGCGGGATCGCGGGCGTCGAGGAGCAGCAGGTGGCTGCGGCCGACCGCCACCCGCCAGAGCCGCAGGTGGACGTCCCGGCCGGGCAGCTCGACGACGACGCGCGACGGCTCGCCCTGGGCGTCGGCGACCGGCACCACCGGCAGATCGTGGACCTCGATGGGCTCGTACTCGTCGACCTGCTGCCCCTGGGCGTCCAGCAGCTGGTGGACGTAGCCCTCGTGATAGAGGAGGCCGACGCCGACGACCGGCACCCCGAGGTCGCTCATGCTCTTCAGGTGATCGCCGGCGAGGACGCCCAGGCCGCCCGAGTAGATGGGCAGCGACTGGTGGATCCCGTACTCGGCGGAGAAGTAGGCGACCGGCCGCGCCAGCAGGTTGCCGCCGTGGGTCCGTCCCCAGGCGCCTTCCGAGCGCAGGTAGTCGAGGAGCCGGCGGTGCGCCTGGTCGATGCGGGTCTGCATCTCGAGGTCGCGGACGCGGCGGGCGATCTCGTCCTCGTCGAGGCGCTGGAGGACGGCGACGGGGTTGTGGTGCGCGGTGCGCCACAGCTCGGGGTCGAGCTCGCGGAAGAGAAAACGGATCTCGGGCTGCCAGGACCACCAGAGGTTCTGGGCGAGCTCCCGGAGCTTGCGGACGACGCCGCTCGAAGGATCGGCCATCGGGTCTCCACGCCGTGAACGGGGGCAGGCGAGCGAGCGGGCAGGGCCTCGCCTGCCCGGTTGAAGCGTGGAATATACCCGACGGCCCGGCGGCCGATCCCGCTTCAGGCCGTCTGCACGTCGCGGAACCTCAGCTCGGGGTCCTCGCGCGCGCGCTGCATGAAGCTGGCGAGATCCTTGATCAGCCCCAGGCTCACCTGTTCCATCTCCGCGGCGCGCTGGAAGGCGATCAGCGCCGCGAGCGCCTCGCGATGGACCTCGCGCGAGCGGAAGATGGGGAGCATCTCGGCGGCCAGCCGCTTGCACTCCGCGGTGCGGCCGGCGCGGGCGTAGAGGGCGGCGAGGTCGAGCGAGGCGAGGGCGGCGTCGTAGGCGAGGCCGGCGCCGACCAGCTCGTCGCGGACCTCGACGAAGAGGCGCTCGGCCTCCGCCGGCTTGCCCATCCCCTGCGCCACCTTGGCCTCCATCCAGGCGAGGCGGACGAGGTCGAGGCGGCGGCCGAGCCGCTCCCAGAGCGGGCGCGCCTCGGCGATGAGCGCCGCGGCCTCGGCGTGCCGGCCGCTGTCGCTCAGGCAGTGGATCAGGTTGTGGTTGGCGACCAGCAGCAGGCGCGGCTCCTGCCGCGGGTCGATGAGGAAGAGGCCGCGGCGCAGGCAGCCGGCGGCGGCCTCGGGATCGTCGGCGTACTGGTGGAGCAGCCCCTTGGTGATCAGCGACCGCCCCTGGAGGTGCGGCTCGTTGACCTCGCGGTAGAGGGCGATCGCCTCGTCGATCAGCTCGAAGGCCTCGGCGAAGCGGCGCTGGCCGCGGCGCAGGAGGCTCTTGAGCTCGAGGATGAGCGCCTCGTCCAGGGGGTCGAGCCAGCTCCTGAAGAGGTGCGCCTCGGCGGCCTCGAAGCCCTCCTCGGCGCCGCGGAAGTCGCCCAGCACGCGGCGGGCGTTGGCGAGGAACGCCCAGGCGCGGGAGCGGGCCGCCTCGACCGCGCCGCGGCCGTAGCGGTCCGGGTCGAGGGCGCGGGCGACGGCGAGGGCCAGCGCGAGGTGCTCCGCGGCCTGGCGCGGCTGCTCGAAGATGAGCTGCCGCGCCTGCTCGACGAGGAGCTCGAAGAGGCCGAGGTTGGCGAAGCGCGGCTCGGCCCCGACCGCCGCCTCGCGCTCCCCGTCAGGGAGCTCGGCGAGGATGCGCCGCAGCTCCTCGCCCTCGGCGCGCTCGCGCCGGACGTGGGACTCGTGCCGCTCCATCTCGGGCCGCGCCTCCCTCCACACCCGTTGGACCAGCCCGCGGAACGCGGGCGTCACCACCCCGCCCGGCCGCTCCGGCACCAGCGCGAGGAGGCGCGCCTCGCAGGACGGACAGCGAAAGACGTGCGCGGCGAGCGCGCGGCGCTCGTCCTCGGCCAGCTCGCCCGCGAGGAGGCGCGCAAGGTCGGTGCGCTCAGGGTGCCAGATCATCGCCTTTCCCTGAAATACTGCCACACCTCGGGCCGTTTTTCAGTGCTCGCCGTGAGGACAGAGGCCGGAGCCCTCGGGCGGGGGGTCGTGGGGAGGCGGATCATGGGGAGGAGGCTGGTGGTGCCCATCGTCTCCTCCATGCCCGTCGGAGCTCTCGTCGCCGAGCCAGAGGCCGCGCAAGAGCCTGAAGAGGGTCGGCAGGGCGCTCGCGGGCGCCGGACCGACGGCGATCGGCGCGGATCGAGCGACCGGGAGCCGCCCCTGGCGGGCCGCGAGCGGCGGGGCGAGGCAGAGGATGAGGAGGAGGCTGAGGACGCAGGCGCTACAGTGACGCATCGGCTTTCCTTTCAGACGCTTGGCGGCGGGGGAGCCCGCCGCGCGCAGGCTCATGATCTAGGTGCCCAGCGCCATGATCCGCGCGCGAATGAGAAGCTTCTTTAACAGCGGCCAACTCGGGGTCCGCCGCGCACTCCGCGGCGGCTCGTCTTGCGGTTGAATCGACACCTGGTATTAGTGATAATCATCGTTACAAATACCTGGGAGCGTAAAAGGAGACCCGACCGTGAGCGAAATCGAAAGCCGTGGCTACAAGCATCCGGATTCGCTGGTCTCGACCGCGTGGGTGGCCGAGCACCTCAACGATCCGAACCTGCGGATCGTCGAATCGAACGAGGACCCCCTCCTCTACCCGACCGGGCACGTGGCGGGGGCCGTGGAGGTGGACTGGACGCGCGACCTCAACGACCCCGTGCGCCGCGACTATCTCGGCCGCGAGGGCTTCGAGAAGCTGGTGCGGCGGCTGGGGATCAAGCCCGACACCACGGTCATCTTCTACGGCGACCGCAACAACTGGTGGGCGACCTATGCCCTGTGGGTCTTCCGCCTCTTCGGCCACAAGAGCTCGAAGGTGATGGACGGCGGCCGCATCAAGTGGACCAAGGAGGGCAGGCCGCTCACCCGCGAGGTGCCGAGCTATCCGCCGAGCAGCTACACGGCGCCGGAGCGCGACGACAAGACCTGGCGCGCCTTCCGCGACCAGGTGCTCCAGCACCTCGGCAAGAAGGGCCCCATGATCGACGTCCGCAGCCCGCAGGAGTACAGCGGCGAGCGGCTCCACATGCCGGACTACCCGAACGAGGGGGCGCTGCGGGGCGGCCACATCCCGGGCGCGGCCAACATCCCCTGGGCGCGCGCCGTCGATCCCGACGACGGCACCTTCAAGTCGGCGGCCGACCTGCGCTCCCTCTACGAGGGCGAGGCGAAGCTCAAGCCCGAGGACGACGTCATCGTCTACTGCCGGATCGGCGAGCGCAGCAGCCACACCTGGTTCGTGCTCACCCACCTCTTGGGCTACGAGCGCGTACGCAACTATGATGGGAGCTGGACCGAGTGGGGGAACCTCGTGGGGGTCCCCATCGAGCGGTGAGGCGGCCCGCGGCGAGCCGGTCCCAGCCCTAGAGACACGATGGCCGAGATCCCCGAAAAGCTCGCCCGCACGCTCGAAGCGCTCGCCATGGTCCCCGACCGCGGCGAGCGCATCCAGCTCCTCATCGACATCGCCGACCGCTTCGAGGAGGTGCCGCCGCGCATCGCCAGGCGGCCCTTCTCGACGCTCAACGAGGTGCCGGCCTGCGAGTCGCAGGCCTACATGTTCGAGGAGCGGCGGCCGGACGGGACGATCAACTTCCACTTCGCGGTGGAGAATCCGCAGGGGATCTCCGCCAAGGCGCTCGCCGTGATCCTCGACGAGTCGCTCTCCGGCGCGCCGCCCGAGCAGGTCGCCGCCATCCCCCAGGACCTCATCTACCAGATCTTCGGCAACGAGCTGTCGATGGGCAAGTCGATGGGCCTCATGGGGATGGTGTCGATGGTCAAGGCGGCGGGGAAGCGGGTCGCCGACGCGCGGGGCACGGCGTAGACGCGCAACCGCGCTCGCATCCGCTTTCTTTGTGCTGCAAAGTACTTGACACTAGCCGCAGCGCCCGCTAGATTGCGGGCGTGACCGCTCCCCGCCCGCTCCGCTCCATCCCGCCGGAACCGCCGGAGCCCCCGGCGCTCCACGCCCATGCCATGGACAACCTGCGCTTCATCCGCGACACCATGGAGGGAGCGGCCTGCTTCACCTCGGTCTCGGGAGCCGGCGAGATGGCGGTCGGCGCCACCGCTCTCGCCGCCGCCTGGCTCGCCGGCCGGCAGACGGGCGGCCTGCCGTGGCTCCTCACCTGGCTCGGCGAGGCGCTCGTCGCCCTCGCCATCACCGTCGGCGCGATCGTCTGGAAGGAGCGGCGGGCCGACGTCGGCCTCGGCCTCTTCTCGAAGCCGGGCCGCCGCTTCCTCCTCGGGCTCCTGGCGCCGCTCGCCGCCGGCGCGCTCCTCACCCTCGTCCTCTTCCGCGGCGAGGCGCGGACCCTGCTGCCGGGGAGCTGGCTCCTGCTCTACGGCACCGGCGTCGTCACCGGCGGCGCCTTCTCGGTGCGCATCGTGCCGGTGATGGGGCTCGCCTTCATGGCCCTGGGGGCGACCGCCCTCTTCTGCCCGCCCGCCTGGGGCGACCTCCTCCTCGCCGGCGGCTTCGGCGGCCTCCACCTCGTCTTCGGCGCGCTCATCGCGCGGGGGCACGGCGGCTGATGGCGAAGCGCTCGCTCTCCCGTATCGAGAGGGATGGTCGGGAACGCGGCGACAGCCGCAAGCCCGCCTCGACGCCCGCCCCGCCGCGCGAGGCGCTCGACCTCGACCGCCTGATCCACGAGCGCATGCGGCTGGGGATCGTCTCCGCGCTCGCGGTCAACGACAGCCTGAGCTTCAACGACCTGAAGCAGCTCTTGAAGACGACGGACGGCAACCTCTCCGTCCACGCCCGCAAGCTCGAGGAGGCCGGCTACGTGGCCTGCGAGAAGTTCTTCGCCGGCAGGGTGCCGAAGACCGAGTACCGCCTCACCTCGCCCGGCCGGCGCGCCCTCGAGCGCTACCTCGACCACATGGAAGCGATCATCCGCGCCACCCGGCAGAGCTGAGCGGCGCTCTTTTTTTGCCTCCTTACTTTATGGAGAAAAGCTCTTTGGAGAACGCGACCCCGGCCGGCCTTCACGTGGCGATCATCATGGACGGCAACGGGCGCTGGGCGCTCTCGCGCGGCCGCGCCCGCATGGCCGGCCACGAGGCGGGAGCGGCCGCCGTCCGGCGCACCGTCGAGGCGGCGCCCGACCTCGGCATCGGCATCCTCACCCTCTTCGCCTTCTCCTC